>NZ_JAGGHR010000005.1:0-94099 GCF_024104075.1 Gilliamella sp.
AGACGTTTAATACCATAACAAATAGTTTTATAACATTCATTTTTACTGGTTAAAGGCACAAAAAGCTTCATTCGGGCTTTCTTTAGTACATTATAAATCGTAGGCCGACTGACCATAAAGCGTTTAGCCAAATCAGTGACGGTGATTTTTCTTTATGATATAGGCATCATCATCTGTTTGGGATACAGAGTTATGTCTATGCATTACAATTGTTTTTCAAATTACGGTAAACAACGCAAGTCATTCCTACAAATACTTAATGTGCTATCACTTAACACATTTTAACCAGCAGCGTTCAACTGCTGGTAATGAATTGTACGTTCTTGCTAATTCAAAACAACACCTTGATCTTTCATATTATAATTTACCTGCACTACCGCAAATACGAATTTTATCTTCAACAATTTTTTTCATGGCAGCTTTTGCTGGCTGCATATAGTGTCTTGGATCGTTGACGTCAGGATGGAGTTTAAAATCTTGTTTTAAAGCATCTGAAAAGGCAATTTTTAATTCAGTTGCCACATTTACTTTGCAAATACCCAATGAAATCGATTTTTTTACCATCGCCTCAGGTATACCCGATGCACCATGTAACACTAGTGGAATATCAACTTTATTTCGAATTTTGGCTAATCGTTCAAAATCAAGTTTAGGCTCACCTTTGTACATACCATGAGCTGAACCAATAGCTACCGCAAGTGAATCTATTCCTGTGCGTTCGACATACTCTTTTGCCGCATTGGGATCTGTAAAAGCACTATCTTTGTTATCGACAATAAGATCGTCTTCTTGCCCGCCAAGCCGCCCTAATTCGGCTTCAACACTAGCATTATATTTATGACTAAAAGTAACCATTTTACTAACTATATCAATGTTTTCTTCAAAGGGGTGATGCGAAGCATCAATCATAATCGATCTAATTCCTGCCTCTATTTTTGTTTGAATATCACTGATATTTTCATGATGATCCAAATGTAACGCAAAAGGAAAATGATGAATGCTTGCTGCTGTTTCACAAATACTGATTAAATACTGTATTCCTGCGTAACTATAAGTTGCTGGCGTTGCTGCAAGTATCACGGGGGATTGCATCTGTTTAGCGGTATCAATAACAACTTGGATAGTTTCAAGGTTGTGTATATTAAATGCGGGCACAGCATAACATTCACGTTGAGCTTTTTTTAACATCTCTTGACTAGAAATAAGATACATAATTTAATCCTCATTAATCTGTTATTTTGCAATGATTTTGGTGACTTTAACGTGTTGATA
Source organism: Gilliamella sp. (assembly GCF_024104075.1). Lineage (NCBI taxonomy): Bacteria > Pseudomonadati > Pseudomonadota > Gammaproteobacteria > Orbales > Orbaceae > Gilliamella > Gilliamella sp. Next base: position 1,273 of record NZ_JAGGHR010000005.1, read on the forward strand.
ATACTTGTCATAATTATCCATATTGACAAAACCGGTTTGCGATTCCATTGCATTTAGCATTCCCATAGTCATCGCACGTTTAAGCATTACCTCTACAGCTTCATTTTCATGAATGCTAACAGCAAGCCCAGCTAACGTAACATCACCCGATCCAACAGGATTAACCACGTTAATTTTAGGAATTGAAACTTGGTAATAATTGTGATGACAACGAGCAAAAGCACCGTTTTTACCTAATGAGATGATGATAAAAGCAATATCATTTAGTAAAGGATGATTAACGGCTTTAACTAATGAAGTTACATCATTTGGATCGATATCCATTTGAATAATCTGCTGTAGTTCATCTTTATTGGGTTTGATTAAAAAAGGTTTATTTTTAGAGATGAGCGTTTCTAATAACATCTTACCGGATGAGTCTAGCAATACAGGGATCTGATACTTATTTGCCTTTTCAATTAATTGAGTATAAAAACCGACTGGAAATCCTTGTGGCAATGACCCTGAAATAGCAATAACCTGCGCTTGGCTAAGCAAATTTAGGTAGTGTTCCAGAAAAACATTGACATCATGATTATCTAATACTGGCCCTGACTCTAGGATTTCAGTTTGATTTCCCTCATGTAAAATGGCAATACAGTTTCTTGATTCATGTTGGGTGATATAAAAGTTGTAATTAATATTATCGTTATCTAATTGTTTTTGAATATACTCGCCCGTTGTTCCACCAATAATGCCTGATGCAAGAACAGGAATACCTGAGTATTTAATGCCTCGAGTTACATTAAGCCCTTTACCTCCTGCGGTTTTTTTTACCTCTGAAACTCGATTAATATCATTAATCGCTAATTTATTTAATGGATACGATATATCCACCGAAGGGTTCATCGTAATTGTTAATATCATATTTTCTCCTACGCATTGATATCGTTGGGAGAAATAACAAGCTTAAATGATCACTACCATTAAATCGACTTGGCTAGAAGCAAAAATTTTTATCATTTAGGGTATCGAACCTAAACGAGTAATGGTTTTTAATATTTATGACCAATTAAGATATAAAAACACACGAGTGTAAGCACAAATATTAAACCGCTATTAATTTAATACCCTTTACCACAAATTCTTGTTTACAGCTACTGTCAACATCAGTATCAGTAATAATGGTATCAAGTTGGCTAAGTGGTAACACAACATTAATCCCATTACGACCAAATTTTGATGAATCGAGCACGGCAATCACATTTTTGGCGACATTAGCCATAACACTGCTGATAGTGTAACCTTCGTTAAACGTTGTTATTCCTCTTTTTGCATCAATTCCATCTGCACCAACAAACAAAATATCAGCAGAGATGCCAGTTAACGATTGCTCAGCAATTTTTCCATGAAAAGAACGCGTTTTATGTCTAAGTGTACCACCACACATAAATAGCATAATGTCACTATTGTCTGATAATATAAATGCAGAAGTAAGACTATTGGTAATCACAGTAATATGCTTCAATTTTACGAGTTCTTCAGCTATCAACATGGTTGTACTACCACTATCTAAAATAATAGTGTCACCTTCTTTAACATGTTTAACCGCTTCAATTGCAATACGTTTTTTAGCTTCTATAAATCGCTGATAACGTTCTTCTAATTGCAGTTCTTTAAATGATTTTAAGTCACCGTTATTTATGATTTTGGTTGCTCCGCCATGAAATCGTGTTAGCACTCCTTGTTTTTCTAGCAATCTCAGATCGGTTCTGGTTGTGACCTCAGAAACATTGAACTGTTCCGACAAATCAGAAACTAACACAGTTCCTTTCATATTAAGAAGTACTACTATCTGTTGGCGTCTTTCACTTGCATTCATAATATTTCCTTTTTCGAAAATTTTTTAGCAGTGTATAACAAACAGAATCAAAAAATAAGATTTCATTTTCAATCGCTGACTTAAATCAAAATAATTACATGCAATTTAATAAAATTTTGCCATTCATAGGACGACCATTTAAGGCAGTCACTTGTTTAATAAATGAATCAAATTCCTCTATGCCAGCAATCAGCTCATCAAGTTTAATTTTTCCATCCATAAAGTACTGACTTACTAATTGCCACTCTTTACCTGGCCATGGCGCTGAATAGTTCATCCAACTGCCTAAAATTTGTAACTCTTTTCGTAAAATCAGTCCAAATGTTTTTTCTGGAAGTGTAATATCATGATGAAGTGTACCCACCAAGGCTATCTTCGCTCTAGGGCCTGCAATTTCAATGGCTAAGTTGACCGTAACTGGTGAACCCGCCGTTTCTAATACAATTTGATCAAAGCGAGATAAAGATAAAGCTTGGTAAATCGCATCGGTGCTAAGATCTTGAGAATGATATACCATATCAGCGCCTAGTTGTTTGGCTAGATCGAGGCGCTGCTGGTTAATATCAAGCACCGCAACTGATTTTGCCCCCATTGCCTTGGCACATTGCATAGCAAGTAATCCAATTGTGCCACCGCCAACGATGACAACATTTTTGCCCTCACATCCATTAGCCAATAACAAAGCATGCATTCCAACAGTCATTGGTTCAAAAAATGCACCCTCAAGCGGGCTGATACCTTTAGGTAATTTAAACGCATTTTTCTTATCTAACACAATATACTCAGCAAAACCGCCTGTTATCCTTGAACCAACAAAAGTATAATTCTTACAAAGTGAATAATAATGATTTTGGCATTCATCACATTTAAAACATGGTAACAATGGCACGCAAGATATTAAATCATCAATCTCAAATTCAGTCACACCACACCCAATTTCAACAACTGTGCCACTAAATTCATGTCCCAATGTAATGGGATAAAAATGAGCACCATGGTGAAATATACGCGGAATATCTGAACCACATAAACCACAATAAGCCACTTTAACTAAAATTTGATCTGGAGATGTTATTTTGGGCATTTCTATATTTTGTATAGATAAAGCTCCCCCTTCATTGACAACAACCGCTTTCATGTTATTTTCCTTTATTGGTAAACAAATTACGTTGATGTATTGCTTTCACTCGTTACTGAGTGAAAGCTTTCTGATTGATTTTGGTGATGACTGTTTTGGGATTATTTTATTACTCCATCTTCTTGATATAATGATTTATTTTTTAAAAATAACTGGTATTTTTGTGCACGTTTCCATGTCAAAAATAAGCAGAAAAGGTAAAACAATCCAATAAGGGCAAAACCAATAGGTTGTTTCAAGTTGACCAACTGAACCATAAGATAAGTAATGGGTGACCCACCTTGATCCATTGCACCAACTGAAATGCCATTATTCGTAGCCATCGTGCCTGCATTAATGGCTAGTTGAGTAGTCAATGGAACCATTTGGGTGGCAATCCAAAGTGTAATGGCGATAATGATAGAACCAGAAATAATGATTCTAAACAGGTTACCTTGATGAACCGCTACCCCCATTGCGATAAAAAAGCCAATAGTTGCCAGATCACCAAAAGGTAAAACTTCATTACCAGGTAGGATGATGGCGATAAAAATACTTAATGGAATAAATATTAAACTTGCCGATACTACCGTTGAATGTCCTAATAACAATGCTGGATCTAAACCAATAAGAAAATCTTGCCCACCAAATTTTGATTGCAAATGTTTACGAGCTTGTTTAGAGATCGGTGTTAATCCATCCATAATAGGTTTAATTACGCGTGGCATTAATAACATTACCGCTGCAGTTTGAATCGCTAGTTGTAGCGTTTCTTTCACACCATACCCTGCTAATAAACCTAATATGATGCCCATGAATAAGCCTACGGTAACAGGCTCACCAAACGCACCAAACCGCTTTTGCATATCAACAGCATTAAAATTAATCTTATTAATGCCCGGGATTTTTTCAATGACAGCGTCAACAAAAACAGCAATTGGACCACAATATGCAGACGTACCATGAGGAACCGCAATACCGTCAAGCTCAAAAAAATTTTTGGTATCTTTGGCAAACCAATCACCCAGTTTATAAGCAATAATGGCATGAACAATAACCCCTACAATACCAAGCCAGTAAGAGCCTGTTGCAATGTAAACAAGCGCGCCAGTAAATGTCATGTGCCATATATTCCAAATATCAACATTAACAACCCTAGTTAATCTTAAAACTAACATAATAATATTTACTGCAATAGCGATGGGAATGGCTACTAAAGCAATTTGTGAAGCCCAAGTCATAGGCGCTGCACCAGGCCAACCAACATCGATAACATTTAGACTAATATCAAATCTTTCAGCCATCGCTTGAGCAGCAGGCCCAACAGAACTGGTTAACAAACCAACAACTAGTCCTATACCAACAAACCCTATTCCTATATGAATTCCAGCTTTTAGTGCATCACCCAACTTCATTCTTAAAGCTAATGAAAACAAGATAATCACAATGGGTAGCATCACCGATGGGCCTAGATCAAGAATGTACTGCATAATTTCAGTAAACATAGATTTATCCTTTTAAAATAGATAATATTTTTTCTTTTAGTTGATCAATACCAACCCCTGATACAAAAGGCATTCCATGAACAATTGGAATATCACCAAAATTCTGATCCATTCGGGCTGTAGTACAGATCAAATCAACATCATCAATAAAAGTATTAATTTCATTAATGCGACATTGAATAAGATCAAATTGAATATTATTCTCGTTGCACAATTCTTTTATCTCTTCAGCAGCTAAAGTGGAAGTTGCAACAGCACCACCACAAGCAACAATAATCTTCTTTTTCATAATGCCTCCTGAAACTTATTGATTAAATATCACGTTATTAAAATGATCCACAACTTCATTTTGCGGAGCGTTTAATAAAAATTGGTAAAAGTCTTTATTTTGTAAATTTGAAAAAAGCGCTTTTAATAGCTCAATTTGATCCTCAGGTGAAGTCACAACAAGTGAAATAATCAATGAAATATCAATATTGCTATCATCATCAGCTCGATTAAAAGCAACTGGGGATTGAGTGCGAATAATAAAGATTGCAGGAGTATTTGCATGTTTTGCTTCACAATGCGGAATCGCCACAGCATAACCATCAAAAGCAATACCCGTTGGAAATAATGCTTCCCTTTCGATTAAGGCTTTTAAATGACTTTCTTTAACAATGCCCTTTTGTTGTAATTGCTCACTAATATAAGTTAATGCTTCTAATGCATTATCAAATTTAAGGTTGTTTTCGAAAAAAAGCTGAAATTTATTCATATTTGTTCTCCACTATTTTTTAGTTTATTTTTTCGAATTTGACTTTCGAAAACAAAACAATAACGAAAGATTATTGCCTTTCGAATTAAAAAGCAAATAAGATTTTATATTTTTGTGATCGGAATCTATTTTTCAATAGTAACGCTCAACTAATAGATAATTTTCTATTTATTAATAATTAAAAGTAAAACCTGATCCAGATCACAAATAAACTTTTTTTATATTGCAAATAGAGGTTAGCATGTCAAAATGTTACCCGTAACTAGTTGGATGTACGAAGGATCAATAATGGCTAAAAAAAATAAACAAGTTTTTGTATTAATGGGAGTATCTGGTTGTGGTAAATCAGCTGTTGCCAAACAAGTTGCTTACAATCTGGATGCTGCTTTTTTAGATGGTGATTTTTTACATCCAAAGGCTAATATTTTAAAAATGCGGAGCGGTACACCTTTAAACGATGAAGATAGAATGCCTTGGCTTAGCTTAATCAGTAATGCCGTATTTGCTATGAGTAATGTTAACGATGTCTCAATTATTATCTGTTCGGCATTAAAACGAAAATATCGAGATATTATTCGCGGTGAGAATAAAAACGTACATTTTATTTATTTGAAAGGAAGTTTCGATGTAATCGCTGAAAGACTAGCTAAACGTAAAGGACACTACCAAAAAACAGGGATGCTTCAATCTCAATTCGATACTCTAGAAGAACCAACTACTGATGAAAAAGATGTCTACCACATCAATATTGAACAACCATTAGAAAAGGTTGTGCACGATACTGAAAAAGTAATACGCACAATATGTCATTGTTAAAAAAATAGAAAAAAAATAAGACGAGGTCAATGTGAATCCGACTATTCAGGCTGTAACTCAACGTATTATTGAGCGTTCTAGGGCATCTCGTACCGCTTATCTGCAAAAAATAGAAAGAGCTATGCATAAAAAAGTAACTCGATCTAGTTTACCATGTAGTAATTTAGCCCATGGTTTTGCTGCTTGTTGTAGCGATGATAAAAGTGATCTAAAAAACATTTTAAAAAGTAACATAGGGATTATTAGTTCTTATAATGACATGTTATCAGCTCATAAACCGTATGAGTTTTATCCTGAACAAATTCGAAAAGCACTTCACGAAGTTGGCGCAGTTGGGCAAATGGCTGGTGGAGTACCTGCCATGTGCGACGGTGTAACTCAAGGCGAGCCTGGAATGGAGCTATCATTAATGAGCCGTGATGTGATTGCAATGTCGGTTGCTGTCGGGCTTTCACATAATATGTTTGATGGTGCTCTATATCTTGGAATATGCGATAAAATTGTACCAGGTCTATTTATTGGCGCATTAACGTTTGGTCACTTACCTGCTATTTTTGTACCTGCAGGACCAATGCCATCGGGCTTACCTAATAAAGAAAAGGTGCGTATCCGCCAGCTTTACTCAGAAGGTAAAGCTTCGCGTGAAGACTTACTTGAATCAGAATCGGCATCTTATCACACTAGTGGTACTTGTACTTTTTATGGTACCGCAAATAGTAACCAAATGGTTATTGAATTAATGGGACTACATTTGCCAGGGACGGCCTTTGTTCATCCTGAAACAGCATTACGTTATGAATTAACCAATGCTGCTGCTAAACAAATTACTCGCCTAACCAACCAATCAGGAAACTATATGCCTATTGGTAAAATGGTAGATGAAAAGGTGATTGTCAATGGTCTAGTTGCACTACTCGCAACTGGCGGTTCAACTAATTTAACAATGCATATTGTGGCGATGGCTAAAGCAGCAGGCATAATTATTAATTGGAATGATATTTCAGATCTATCAACAGCAGTACCACTACTTTGCCGAATTTACCCGAATGGTCCAGCCGATATAAACTATTTTCAAGCCGCTGGAGGGACATCTTTATTGGTTCGCGAATTATTATCGGGTGGTTTATTACATGAAGATGTTGAAACTGTAGTAGGGCGTGGACTTAGTCGTTATACTCAAGAACCTATTTTAGAAAATGGCAAACTTACTTTCCGTGAAGGTCCAACAAAATCATTAGATGACAGCGTCATTGCATCAATCAAAAGACCATTTAATTCTCATGGTGGATTAAAAGTGATGTCAGGAAATCTTGGTCGTGCAATTATGAAAACATCAGCCGTTGCACCTGAACATCAAATTATTGAAGCACCAGCAGTCATCTTTAATAGCCAATATGATTTAGATGCCGAATATAAAGCAGGCAAACTAAATAAAGACTGTGTAGTTGTTGTCCGTTATCAAGGCCCAAAAGCAATTGGCATGCCAGAATTGCATAAACTAATAACACCGCTAGGTGTTCTGCAAGATAAAGGTTATAAAGTTGCGTTATTAACTGATGGTCGATTATCGGGGGCTTCAGGCAAAGTGCCCGCCGCAATTCATGTCACCCCTGAAGCTTATGATGGAGGTTTACTCAGTAAAGTTCAAGAAGGCGACATGATCCGTGTTAATGGTCAAGCTGGCGAAATAACATTATTAGTAAGCGAGGCAGAATTAGCCAAACGTGAACCTTATTCTTTCGATTTAGCGGATTCACATCTCGGTTATGGGCGTGAACTATTTACCGTTATCCGAGAAAATTTAACTTCCGCAGAAGAAGGCGCCGTTAGTTTTTAATTCATTTATTCTGCCGCAAATCAGCTGCAGATCCCCCCAAATTATACTGACCCCCCCCTATTTCCTGAAACTTTTTAACAAAAACTCTCTGTAAACTTGTCATTTAAAATAAATATAAAAAATAATATAAACTATTTCTTGATAAAATTATCCACCAATAGATTTACTACATCGCCCATTTTCCCTTGCAAAGAAGCTTTTACACTGTAAAGCGCCATTCCCATAACCTGCGATGCTTGAATTTCAGGCGGCATAACTAATTCATTAGAGCTGGTTTTAACATCTAATAATGCAGGACCTTGATGCGATAAAAATGATTGCATTGCTTCATCAAGAGAATCAGAGTTATCAACTCTTATCGCAAATAATCCCATCGAATCGGCAACTTTTGCAAAATTAGGATTCTGTAAATCGGTATAGTGATCAACTAAACCTTCAGATTTCTGTTCCAATTCAACAAAATTAAGTGAACTATTATTAAGCACAATAATTTTAATTGGCAAATTTTCTTGAATTGTAGTTAACAAATCGCCTAATAACATACTAATACCACCATCACCTGATAAAGTAATGACCTGACGATTAGGAAATGCTTTTTGCACACCTAACGCTTGCGGCATTGCATTTGCCATTGTGCCATGTTTCAAACTAATTACAGTACGTCTTTTTCCGTTGGTATTAAAATGCCTACAAGCCCAAACCATAGCTGATCCAACATCAGCACAAAGCACAGCGTCTTGTGTCGCATATTTATCAACAAGCTCGGTTAAATATTGAGGATGAATCATTGTTTGAGATGGTACAGCTTTCTTATTCAATTTATCCATTGCTTTTATATACAATTGGCGACATTTTTCTAAAAACTTAGAATCTTGTTTTTCATCAACTAAAGGAATTAAAGCGGCTAACGTTGGCTTACTACTACCAACAACCCCCACACTCACTGGATGACGCCGCCCAAGATGAGTGGCATCAATATCAACTTGAATAATAATCGCTTTATCAGGATAAAATTGTGACCACGCAAAATCAGCACCTAACATAATTAACACATCACACTCTTTAATCGCTGTTGTTCCTGACTCCATACCAAACATACCAGTCATACCAACGTTATAAGGATTATCATACTCAACAAAATCTTTACCCCTCGATGTATGCACAATAGGTGATTTTAATTTTTCAGCAAAGGCAATAAGCTCATCGTGAGCCTCACACACTCCTTGCCCAGCGAAGATAGCTATTTTATGATTATTATTAAGTATTTCTGCGATTTGATTCAATTCTTCATTTGACGGGCGAATAATAGGTTTAGGATGATAAATTTTATGCCCACTATTATCTTCAACCTTAATTAAACTAATATTATAAGGTACCACTAAAACAGCTACACCTCGTTGATTAATTGCAGCTTGAACTGCTGCGGTTGTTATTTGTCTTACTTGGGTTGGATCATTGATTTGCTGACAAAATACAGAACAATTTTTATAAATAGATTCAAAGTCAACTTCTTGCGGAAAATCGGTACCTTGTTGCGAAGTCACCAATTGGCTTGCCAATAAAACAACAGGTACTTTATTACGGTGTGCTTCATAAATACCGTTAATAAAATGCAAACTTCCTGGACCACAAGATCCAGCACAAGCTGTAATTTGGTCTGTTAAATAAGCTTCTGCCCCTGCGGCAAAAGCACCGACTTCCTCATGACGAACATGTACCCATTCAATATTACTTTTTTTAATAGAAGAAGTAATATGATTCAAAGTATCCCCAACAATACCATAACAATGCTTAACACCTGCTTCAGACAAAACATCAACTATAATTTGTGCAACAGATTTTTTTGATGACATATTCTCTCCTAAAGAGTTAACGATTAAATAGGTTTAGTTGCTTAAATTACACCTACTTTTCAATAATGCGAATAGGTCATAAAGAAAATAGCAAAAAATGTTAAAAAACGAAAAATAACGTAAAAAAAATTAACGATAAAGTAATTATAGCCATATAAACTTTATTTAGAGATATTCCCTATTACAATAAATCAAGGTATTATGTACAAAATGTAATCTGTATCATAGAGCTACTTTTTGTGGAACATTTGTCATCTGAGGATGGTTTAGTATCATCAATCGCTAAATTCTTACCTAATTATTTTATTGAATATTACCCACTTATTACTGTCTGCATATTATTATTAATAGCAATTTTAATGTTTTCGTTCAGCAAATTAAGAATGGACATTATTGCATTGCTCACAATCACGGCAATCACCATCACAGGCGTATTAACACCAGCTGAAGCCCTCGCTGGATTTAGCGATCCTAATATTATCTTAATTGCTCTTCTATTTATTATTGGTGAAAGCTTGGTTAGAACAGGCATTTCATACAAAATGAGCGAATACATATTAAAAGTTGCAGGCAAAAACGATATTCGCATTATCACCTGTATTATGTTAGGCGTTGCTTTGCTTGGCTCAGTGATGAGCTCAACTGGCGTAGTTGCAATTTTTATACCTGTTGCCATTAGCATTGCTAACCATACCGGTATTCATGTAAAAAAATTAATGATGCCACTTTGTATTGCGGCATTAATAAGTGGCATGATGACACTGGTTGCCACCGCACCAAACCTTGTGGTAAACAGTGAATTAAACCGTGCCGCTTTGACTGAATTCAGTTTTTTCTCGATCACCCCAATTGGTATTGGTGTTCTAATTGTCGGGGTTATTTATTGCATATTAACACGCAATTGGTTACTCACAGCAGAACAAGTTACCCCAACTAATACCCAACCACAAAGACGAAAAATCACCGATTTAATTCGAGACTATAAATTAATTGGCCGAGCCCATCGAGCACAAATACTAGCTGGCTCACCTTTTGTTGGGCGCACAATTGATGGCTTACATTTGCGTAGTGAACATGGTGTAAATGTTATTGGTATTGAACGTTGGCGCAAATTCCACAAAGTATTAATCCCCGTTAATGGCTCAACCGAATTTCGTGAAAATGATATTTTATTACTCGATATGTCACACTCCGAAGCCGATTATCGAACCTTTTTAAACACTAACAACCTTGAACCGAAAGTATTACGAGGTGAATATTTTTCAGAACAGGTTAAACAAGTCGGCATGGCCGAAGTTGCCCTGCTCCCAGAATCGACACTGTGTGGAAAAACACTTAATGAAATTGATTTTAGAGGAAAATATTTCCTGACTGTAATTGGTATTTGGCGTAATCATGCACCAGTTGAAACAAACAACTTATTCCAAGAACGTTTAGAAATGAGTGATACATTATTAGTTTGCGGTGACTGGGGTTCGATCCAAAAACTACAAACTCGAACCAATGACTTTGTTGTATTAGACTTTCCAGCCGATATCGACGATATTGCACCAGCAAGCTCACAAGCACCAGCGGCTTTAATTAACCTAGCCATTATGATTATTTTAATGGTGACAGGTATTGTGCCTAATGTGGTTGCGGCATTAATCGCCTGCTTACTGATGGGGGCAACACGATGCATTGACATGACCAATGCCTATAAATCCATACATTGGCCAACCTTAATTCTAATTATAGGTATGATGCCTTTTGCACTAGCACTCAACAAAACGGGGGGAATTTCACTCATATCAGCTTGGCTTGAAGTCCATTTACGCTCTTTCGGCCCATACATGGTGCTAACATTTATTTTCTTATTATGCTCAACAATTGGATTATTTATATCCAATACTGCAACAGCAATTTTAATTGCGCCAATCGCTATTGATTTAGGACTAAAATTCGGTTACTCACCTTATCCATTTGCCATGACGGTGGCAATTGCCACATCAGCGTCATTTATTACGCCCGTATCCTCACCGATTAAAACCATGGTGGTGGCACCGGGAGGATACAGCTTTAGCGATTTTGTCAAAATTGGTGTACCATTAACGTTTTTAGTAATGGCGGTAGATATTGCTTTAGTACCGGTGTTTTTTCCGTTTTAAAGCCTAACTATGGTAATGATTGAAAATAATACTAATATAAAAACATATTTTATTAAATTGAGAAATAGGAGAATTTAAAAATGATGAATTTTTTACAAACCATTATGGGACTTGCAGTTTTTGCTGCATTAATTATCGGACTGTTGACTTTCTTAGGCATATTTATTCTATTGCTATGTTACACAATTATAAAGCAAGTAAAATCAGATAAAAAAAGTGATAAAATAAGTGATGAAATATTAATACAACACTATAATATGTTTAAAAAATACAAAGATAGTGTTGCTCTTGCAGTTTTGTGCTACGGCATTCTTTATATGTATGGCATGAAATTAAATCAAAAAGCTTTTGATGCTTATAAACAATGTATGATTAAACGTAATTTACCTTTATAATTTTTACTCACCAATTTAAACATAGTAATGGCAACAACAAAATAATCCACCAAACCTCCTGTTTTGCGTGCTGCTCTTACTTATAATTGTCATTACATTCTGACACCATAAAGAAGATTCCCATATTTACTTTACGGTGTTGTGAGCGTTTATTTTGATTTAAAACCATCAAGATATAGAATTTGATTGTATTGGAATTTTTGTTTTGCTTTTTTAAATTAAATCTGTTGGTTACAGCGTGCTAAGATTTTGTTTGGTGTAGTGGTTTTAGACGTTTTAGCCTTTTGGTGGAATAAATAACAATAGTGGCAAGCAAGCTATGCGAATTGCCAGATCCCATTTAACAATCTCATTCTTAGCTGTACAGAATAAAGCCTACTTATATTTACTCATATTATCCTGATACTCGCCTTTTCGAGATCATTTTCACTTTGCTCAAATATTCAAATTTGTTACAGAAAATATATCCGCCAGCGCTCAGTTTTAACTCATCCGCTATAATTCGTTCTTGACTAGCGCAGCCAAACATTCCTGTTGGCTTGGCCTTATGGAATTTCGCATAAAATTCGCCAAATCGGACGTTAGTACGAATGTTATTTATTCTATAAAAAAGTCTGAAACATTGTCGAGCTCAAATAACTGTATAGCTGTATAATTGAATTAAAAAAACTCAATAAAATTAGTTAATATAATTTTTTATTATTTATTGGCACACAGGCCTATCAATTTTCAAATTTGAAACCGCTTTATTCATTTGTTTAATCATATCTTTAGGGCTTTGAGCAATATAAACTTTTCCTCCTGTTGCATTAGCAATACAGTCAATTTTGTGTTCACCAGCAATATCCACAATATTAATCTTTAATCGTGGTTTTTGTGCAGCTATATAATTTGCTAATGTACAAATATTTTTCCTTGTACAATTATCTTCACCATCGCTAATAATAAGAATATAATCATCACGATTTATGCCATCAAGCATTTTACTCGCTTTTTCTAAACCATTATATAAAGGTGTTCCACCTCCTCCGGCTGCAGTCGGTGTTAAGTTTCTAATTCTATGCTTTAGTGATGGGCGATTTTTGTAATTATAAAACGGCGAAACTTCTGCTGCTGGGCAATTAGTCAACGTTACCAGTGAAATACCAATATTCGGTTGTATCTTATCAATACTCGATGTGGCCACACTCTTACTACTTGATAAACGAGTTGGTAAACGGGTCATACGCTTTTCGTATTTGATTCTTTCTTCTTCTGACATATTACTACCATACGTCAAATATCGAAAATATTGTTCAACCGCTGATGGTGATTCATTTAATGTTACTGTCATTGATAATGAATTATCAAACACTATTGCCATTTTAGATGGATTAGGATCTTTATTCATCTCTTCTTTGGTTATACAGTTCGGTGGATTTTTTACCTTTGGCTTTAACGGTGGCTGAGGTATCGGTTCAGGTTTAGGCTCTGATGTTGCAATTGGCGTAGATTCTTCAGGCACGGTATCTTTTGGCTCAGTAACAGGCTCAGACGCCGGTTTAGGTTCAGGCTTCTTCACTATAACAGCCGGCGCAACAATAGCTATAGGATCGGGAACAACTGTTTTTTGTTTACCAAAAGGGCAAAATAAATACCACAGAATACCAAGCAAACCAACAAGCAATAAGGCTAATAGTAAAAAATGCCACCAACGCCAAAATGGTTTTAGTGGAATAACTGGAGCTACTACAGGTAAAACTGGTTCTTCAAAGGTATTAATAATAACGGGCTCATCATTAATAACATAAATTAGGTTACCTAAACTTTTAATTCTTGGAAGCCATGCTGAAACTAAATTTCGCTCTTCATCGTTTAATGGCATTAGTTTAATAGCATTTTCAATATCATTAATACGTGTTTGTAATGTCTTGGCTATTTTGTTTCTATGCGATTCATCGACAAGACTATCAAGTAATATAGGTTGCCCTTCAAGATTAGTGTACCATCCAATATATTCATTGTTATCAATCAATTTTGGTATTGCTAAAACCGAAAAAGTACGATCAGTTAAATGTGATTTTAATAATAATATTAAGGAATTATATTGTTCTAATAGAGAAATTTTCTCTAGATTATTATAATCAAAGACTATCCGCGTTATTCGTTGCATTATTGATTTAATTCCTTACATTCTCATATTATTACTCTAAATAATGTGCTAAATCTAACTTTTATAGATAAAAATATAAAAAACGATACATTCGAGCTATGTAATTGTATCGTTTTATTTAAAATTGATTATTCGCATATAGGTTTACTAATATTCATACTCGAAATAGCTTTATCCATTTGGTTAATTATCTGTTTTGGACTTTGAGCTATATAAACCTTACCTCCAGTTTTGTTTGCTACACAGTCAATTTTATGCTGCCCAGCGATATCAACAATATTTATTTTTAAACGAGGTTGTTGAATGGCAATTTTGTTCGCTAAAGCACAAATATTAGCTTTGGTACAGTTATCTTCACCATCACTAATAACTAATATGTAATCATCACGGTTTACACCATCAAGCATTTTACTTGCTTGTTTTATACCACTATATAAAGGTGTTGCGCTTTTATTTTCTAATGGTTGTAACCTATTTATTTTATTTTTTAACTTGCTTCTATTTTCATAATGATAAAATGGAGTAGTTTGTGCAACAGGACAAGCAGATAGAGTTACTAGCGCAATATTAACGTCTGCTTGTATTTTATCAATGCTCGACAATGCTACTTTTTTACTTGTTGATAACCGATTTGGTAAGCGAGTCATTCGTTTTTCATATTCATCAATTTCTTGTTGTGTCATTGAATAAAAATCAGCATGCAAGTATTGATTAATGGATGCCTGAGTTTCCATTAAAGTCAATGACATCGATGCTGAATTGTCAAATATCATAACCATTTTTGGTGTGTCTGTATTATTCGCAATTTCTTCACGAGTAATACAACTTTTAGGTGCTGGTATCGGTTCAGGCTCCGATTTTACAACAGGTTGTTGCTCTTCTTTTTGTGGGTCTGATTTCTTTTCTTCAACTGGCTGAGTAATTACAGGCTTTGTATCAGGAATCGTAGGCTTTGCTTTTCCATATGGGCAAAATAAGTACCAAATAATACCAAGCAAAGAAAGTAATAATAGGGCCAGAAGTAAAAAATGCCACCAACGCCAAAATGATTTTGGAAGAATAACTGGTGCTGGAGCAGGTAAAACAGGGTCTTCAAAGGTATTAACAATAACCGGCTCATCATTAATAACATAAATATGATTGCCTAAACTTTTAATTCTAGGTAACCATGATGAAATGAATGCCTGCTGCTCAGCTGTTATGGGTATTAGCTTAACAGTTGTTTCGATATCGTTAATACGATATTGTAGCGTTTTTTCTATCTTAGCTTTAAGTGATTGATCACTAATTTCGTTCAATAAAACAGGTTGTCCTTCTAACTCGGTATACCAACCAATATATTGATTATCGTCAATCAATCTTGCTATTGCTAAGATAGAAAAAGTACGATCAGTTAAATACGGTTTTAGCAATGCTAACAATGAATTATATTGATCTAATAAAGATATTTTTTCAGAATTATTACGATCACACATAACTCTTGTTATTCGCTGCATTGCCTATTTATTCCCTTTTATTTAACTTCAGTTTTTGTTTGAATATTGATTAAACCAGAATATATTTATATATTCAGTGCTTTTTGCAATTGTTGAAGTTTTTTATTTAACTTTTCTAACTCAACTTGTTTTTCAAGTTCAGAACTACCTGAATTGTTAACTTTTTTCAGTTGCTGTTCTATATCTCTGACTTGAGCCTGTAGATCGTCACGGCCTTGGGCTTTTTGTTTAACTTCATCAGTTAGTTTAGTTAAATCAGTTTTTAATTTTTGCTGCTGTGCCTGTTTTTGTTTAATGCTTAATGAAGTGTCATTTTTTTGTTTTTCAATTACGGCATAAATTTCTTTAAACTGCTGATTAGCTCTTACTTCATTCTCTAGAATTTGCTTTTTTTGATCAATTCGAGCTTGGTAATTCCCTGAATAATTACAGCTGATTTTGTCCATAATACCAATGTTAGTATTAGTTGGATCACACTGTTCGGGCGTTGTTGAACAACCAACTAAAAAAATAAACGGGCTGAGTAATAGAAGATATTTTTTTTTCATAATTAGCTAACCTTAACCGCTGAACGTTGTTTTGTAACAAGATTAATTTGATTTTCAAGTACTGAAATTTGTTTATGTAATTGGCTTATTTGTTTATCAAGTTTTGATACATTCATACCTGATTGTCGTTCTTGAGATGATATTGAAATCCAATCATTTTCAACGCCTCTCATACGTTGTAATTTATCTTGTAAATAAGCAATATTAGCATCAATTTGAACTAAATCTTTTTGAGCCTGTTTTTTATTTAAGGTTTCTTTTTTAATTTGATTATTTAATACATTAAGTGTCGCTAAATTCTTATCTAATACAGCTTTAGCTGTTTCAGTTACAGCTTGTACTTCGTAAGTGTTTTGTTGAATATCTTGGATGTAAACATCGAGGCGCATTTCAGCATCCGCATATTCTGCTCGTTTGTTGTCAAGATAATAGTTTGCTCCCATCATAACACCACAACCTACGGCTGCAGACGCAATACATACACCTGTTTTTCCTCCTGCTAGCATACAGCCAATACCGCCCAAACCAGCACCAATAGCACAGGATTGCCACGCTGATTTACTAAAAAATTTAGCTGTATTACTTTTGGCCAATGCAGGATCGACATTTCTGGAGCTCACTCCGCCAGAACCTTGGCATCCTGTTAGAATAAGCGATACACACAAAGCAAGTGTTAGGATAATTTTATTCATCATTTATTTCCTTTTATTTCGGTACATGTTTGTAGCCAAATCGTTCGTTCGATTTTTCCCGATTCAATATATTGATTAATATGTTTGAAGTAAAGTTTTAAATAATCACTCATATTAGCTTTGCCACTATTTTCTAAAATAAATTGAGTTGATTTGGCTTGATCATTAATCGTATTTTTTTCGTAATTTGACGCAGTATTAACTATTGTGTCAGAATAATATTTCAATATAAAATCCCGTGCACTTTTAGATTCATCAACAACTTTTTTTAAATTATCTAGCTTCGCTTTTGAGCACATATTGTCATCTTCCAATGCGTCTGTTTCTTTTGGATCACAAACCTCATTGGTCATTGTTTTATATAAATTGTCATTATACTCAAATTTGCTGTTTAAATCTGAAACATTAGCGCACAAAAATGCGCCTAGCTGTAATGCCGATTGAATGGAACGATCCCGTTGTTCATCTCGAGCTTGATTAGCACTTCTTAAAAGCGTATTTAGTTTATTTAATTCTTTTTTTGTTTTTTCATCTTCAACTTGTTTGGTGATTTTTTCAAGCTCATTAACGACATTACCATTTTTTGTACTGTCTGTTTCGTTACCTAACTGACTCCATTCTTTATCTAACTCTTTGATTTTGTCATTCGAATTCATCACTTCGGTTGTATAAACTAAACGAAATCCAACATCTTTACTTTTATACGCACCTTTATCATCATAAAAAGGTTTTTCGGTACGAAAAGCACTGGTAGTTGATGATTCTGGTGTTAAATAACTCCCACCACGGACAATCACTCCACCTTGTTGACCATGGTAGCGATCTAGTTTATTCATTCGAAACGAATCAAACATCATTTCGCTTGCATTACCTAAAATATCATAAAGATCTAGCGGGTTAGGTTCTAACCTACCAATCAGTTGTAATTTACCATTAGCAGATTTTGCGCCAGAAAACCATGCATAGCTTTCGAGATTACCTTTCATCGGAAATAGGGATTCACGAAACTCCGATTCTGTCACTTTTGACCCACCGCGAGCGGCATACTCCCATTCGGTATTATTAGGTAAACGAACATAACCATTAGGTAAATTACTTGATTTTATTTTTGATTGGTTTTCAATTAACCAACGATTATATTTATCCGTAAAGGCGATGACATCAAACCAGCTAATATCAGTAATGGGAAAAGAAAGATTTACTTTAGGAGTTGGACAAGTCTCGTTCATTACTGATTGATATTGCAATGCGGTAATCTCATATTTACCTATCAGGTAATACCGTTCTTTACCTGCATCAGAAAAACTACCAGCAATATAATTAGGTGTTGCATACTCGGCAAAACCGAGTTCTTTTTGGTTACTACCTAAAATGATTTTAATATCATCTAACGGTTTATTGGTCGGGGTAAAAACCTTTTTCATCACTAAACTGCCATCACATGGCATAGGTAAAATCACGTCATCTTTTGTTGGTTTGGGATTATAAAATTTACTATCCCAAGGTTGAGCAAAACTTAATGATGGATGTAGATTAATTGCAGCCAATCCCCAACAAGCTAGTCGGACGTATCGAGTACAATTATGCTTCACGTAAGCTTTCTGCTGGTTGAATTTTGATAGCACGTCGCCCTCCTATAAGCACAATGCCTGCAGCAATAAATAAAGTGAGTAAAAAGGCTATGATAAGATGATAAAATTGTAATTGACTTACAACAGATTGTGAAACCAAATTTTTACCTAAAACTAAATTAAACGCATAATTACCTATTACAAAAAGAGTACAAGAGGCAACAAAAGCCAAACAGCTTAAAATCATAGCTTGGTTTATTAAATAAAGCATAATACCTTTAGAGCGAAAACCGATTAATCGCATAAAGGCAATATCTTTACGTTTGCGTTCAATATTTGATAAAAATGATCCTATAAATGATAAAACACACCCCAAAATCGCTGTAATTGCAATAACGCTAAAAATAAAATTAAGTACTCTATTAATCGCTTGCATGTTTTCAATTGCGTTAGCCTGTGTACGCGTTTCAATGTGTTTTTCTCTTAATTTAAATGCTAGTGGTGATACATTATCAAGTGAGTCTGCATAAATACGAGCTCGTGCGAACGAGGTATGTTCAGGTGGATTTAATTGTCCTGTTGAGGTTGGAAAAATGTCACTTTGATAACCATCATAATAATTTTCCATATCAATAAGTAATTCTAAAGTAACAAAAACCGCGGCACGGCTATAACGGTTTTCGGGAATAATGCCAACCACATCTAATTCAGTCATGCCTTTTTCTAGTTTTCCATCAAGCTGCCTAGTAATTACCATTTTGACTCGACTTCCTACTGTTACTTGCATTTTTTCGGCTGATAATGAACTTAATAAAATTTGTTTTTTATTATTAAGTAATGGCAAGTTTTTTGTTATTGGATCATCTTTGGCCGTAGGTATAATTTCGGCATTATTAACAAAATGGCTAGCATCTTTCATTAAATCAGCTTGCGTATTTAATGAACGAGTTAATGGAATAACAAAAGCTGTTTCTGGCTGTTTCTTTATCCACTCAAACACTTCATCTTTTAGTTGTAAATTACCAACTATTTTTACTTCTAAATTTTGCGGGTCATTAAGCAATTGCTCTCGAAGTTGAGAAACCACACCATATTTTAAACTAAATAGCAATAATAGCGGTGTAATTACTGATATTACTGAGGCAATAATACAAAATGAAACTTTTTTGTCATACCATAAGTCAGCTACAGACAAACGAGTTATAAGTAACCATTTTGATATTGCTTTAGTCATCTTTTATGCCTTATCTTGTAATGGTAGAAATTCCGAAGATTGTGAGGAGGTTAATTTAGCCGATAAAGTAAATAATCCTTTGTTAGCTATACGCTGCAGGTCATGTGTTACAATCATGGC
The DNA here is from genome assembly GCF_024104075.1 of Gilliamella sp. NCBI lineage: Bacteria > Pseudomonadati > Pseudomonadota > Gammaproteobacteria > Orbales > Orbaceae > Gilliamella > Gilliamella sp. The sequence goes on from NZ_JAGGHR010000005.1 coordinate 21,374, forward strand.
AGCTATATTATCCTGCTGAGCTTGTTCTATAATTAAATCAAAAAGTAAATTTGCATTATAGGGATCTAATGCCGAAGTCGGCTCATCGGCGAGTAATAACGCAGGTTTATGAATAATAGAGCGAATAAAGGAAGCTCGTTGCCTTTCACCAATTGATAACTGTTTAGGATATTTATTTAGTAAATGAATAATGTTGAGTTTTTGCACTAAATAATCAAAGCGATCATTATCCACTTTTTTCTGTAATAACTTTAACGATAATAAAATGTTGTCACGAACCGTTAAAAATGGCAGTAATCCACCTGTTTGTAACATAAAACCTAAATACTTAGCACGAACATCTGCCAGTTGATCTATTTTATCTTGTTTGATGAGTGTTGCAATATCAATATCACAACTATCTATAGCCAGATTATAACAGCCAATTTCGTCTGGTTTTAGAATCATCCCCACCATTTCAAGTAAAGTACTTTTACCTGCACCACTGTCGCCCTGAATAACGACCACCTCACCAGCTTTTACAGTTAGCTTTGGTAGGCAAACACTAAAAAAGGATTTGCCTGTTGAGCGTGAAATTGCAATTTGATTGATGGTTAACATATTTTCTAACAACACAACTTTATGGCAACATTTCTAATGGTATAGGATACACATTCTCACGCGGATCGCTACCTTCAGCTAATGAAATCCAACGATCTACATCTGCATTACATTTTTGATAATAGCGAATTTTACTATTTAAATTACGAATAAATTTTTCTTGTTCAAGCCCACTCATACTTTTCCATGTATCTTGATCAAGCCCCGTTACATCGCTCTTATAAGGGATATTATCTAAATATTCACCAAGTAGACCCAAATCTGCAATTTTTGTGACAGAATCTGATTTTAATTTACTTGGATCTTGCCCCATTGCGGCAGCAACAGAGCGAAGTTGCGAAAACATATCATCGGCAGAAATCAATCCATCATTAGCTGCATTTGCAATTTTGCTAACAACATCACTCAGATCACTCAGTTGTGATTTTGTTAATAATATACGTGGCTCTGCTGTTGGTATAGTTGGTTTAACAAAATCTTTATCGGCAATCCAAGCCTTAAAAACTGACGGTGCTTTAGTACCTTTTACATCCCCTAAATAAGCAAGTTGCATTGCCTTACTTAATAACAATGCATCTTTTAACATATCAGAGTTATCATCTTTTGCATTTAGAGCATTACCAACAGAAGCTTCACCTTTATATGCTAGTTTGACTTGTTCAGATAGTGCTTGCGCTAATAAATCTACTTTTTTACCAAATTCATTAACATCACCAGCATTAACTGGGTAATAAAGTGATTTATGAATGAAATCGTTATAAGTTAAGTCTGAATATTGTGCTGCCGCTACTTGGTGATCTTTTGCACCACTTGGCGTTTTTAAATGTAGTGCATAAATGGCAACTCCTTTATGCTGAGCTTCTAGCCTTAATTGCGCTGCATCCATGCCAGTACTAGAAAGCTTATCATCCCCCGGAATCGCACTAGCATCTGTTATTAAAATCATATAACGTGCGCCAAAACTATTCCAATTAATATCATTTAATGCTTGAGCAATGCCCGCATAAGAATCTTCCGCAAAATACGAGGTAGAAACAGAAGCTTGTTTAAGTGAAGCACTTAACTTTTTAAAGTCTTCTTTATCCTTAACTTTATTTGGGTCAGCAAAAATCTTGGTAACAAATTCGAGCTTATCCGATGCTTTTAAGCTTGAGCGGAATGATATCAATCCGAATTTTACTTGTTCTTGTAGCTTTTCTTTTTCAATATGCTGATAAACTCGCGTTACCGCTTCTTTAGTTCTTGAAATATAAGGATCCATAGAAATAGTTGAATCAATAACAAACACAATAGCGGCTTTAAAAGGTACTACTTGATTTGCACTATCATCAGCAGTTTGAGCAGTGTTTTGCTTTGGGTTATTTTTTATCAATGATTCTTGTTTACTTACTGATGCGACTTCTAGCACTCGCTCATAAAATCCTCGCCCATTCATTACTTCTTCACCTTGCAAAATAGGTAATAAATAGAAATTACTTTTAAAATCTACAAACTCTTTAGGTTCTTGAGCAAGCACTTCTGGAGCTGCTTTATTCGCTTTTAGAGCTTCACGAATAGGTTTTAATAAAGTTTCAGGTTTATCGGCATCAACAATCGCAGTCAATGCAGCCTTATCCTTGAAAAATAGCAAAGGATCACGATCAACTGGATTAGTAAAAACTAATGTCATTTGCATATTCCAAGCAATAGTACATGAATCATTAATCCAACCAATAGTTTTTCCATAAGAATCTGGTCCTACATTAAGCCATTGCTGATTATTCTGATTTTTGCGCTCATAAACATAATAACGTGAAAATGCAGGTAAAGATTTACCAGTAGGATCAGCAATATTACTTTTTAATTCGCATGTTGGCGTACTTAGTACACGCTGATATAGCGTTTTTTTACCTACCTGCTTAAGTGGCTCTGCGGCAAAACCAATTAATGGTAAACATGTTAAACCTATTGTGGAAATCAGTTTTGAGATAGCTAGCTTATTCATTCTTGCTCCTCACTATTTTTGTAATTGGGTTAAACGATCTTTAACGAATGTATTCTTTGGATCGTTAGTCAAAGATGTTTCATACCAATAAATAGCCGTTTCTTTATCAGATTCAAAACAATTATTCACTTCATAAAATTTTTCGTCATACTCTTTTGCATATAGCATAGCAATGTTAGCATTTGTTTGTGCTTGATTTGCATATAAACGCTGAGCTATATTACATTTTCCTGCTTTTTTAGCTTCAGTAATTATCTGAATAATTGCTCCCGTTTCAGGTTTAGTCTGTAAACATTGTTGAATAAATGTTAAATCATCAGTAGAAATGTTGCTTAAACTACATTGTTCACTAACTTCCACTGTGGGAGTCGGTTGTAATTGTTTTTGGAAAAATAAAAAATACCACGCCGCAAGACCTAGTCCAATTAGTATCATACATCCAACAACAATAGAAACAATTAGCCCTAGGCGACTTTTTGATTTAACTGGTTCCTCAGGAGTTATTCCAGATTCTGACTCCGTTTCAATAGGTTCGACTAATGTTTCCTTTTGAGAGGTAATATTAGATTCTTCAATTAATGGCGGTTCATCTTCAACAATAGGATCATTAACTGGCTCAGGATGTTCTATAACTTGTTCTTCATTAGATAAAGTTGTTTGTGCGTTTAATGCTGTTGAGGCAAAAACAGTTTCTGCAATACTAACAACACCACCATCAACATAACTTTGATTTTGCTTATCACGAATTTGTATAAGAAATCGGAGCTGACTTTCTTGTGTCACCAAAGAGTCGACCAACCATTCACCAACGTATCCCGTTAATTTTTCATTTTCAACTGACATATTTTCAAGAGTATGCCAATTTTTTTCGGGGTTCCATTGATTCAAACCAGATAAGTAATAGCCATCCTGATTGCGTTGTACAAGTATATCAATTTGAGAACTACCACTCCATTTTTGAGCTAAAAACTTCGCAATACCGGGTTTATAACTATCTAATTCAATTCTTAATGCCATGATATCCTCTATTTTTATACTCAAATACGCGAGTATTATTCATCCGATCTATTGAATAGGGAAACATTTTCAACTCAAATAAGACTTCCCTATTACTCTATTTTTTATTTAATTTTAATTAATCTGCGATTGTTTGAAAAAATTAAGAATTTCACCCAATCGGCTATTTTGTTCTTGACTAATTTCTCGTCCTGCATGGTGCCCCACATTTTCTTGCGCAAGCATTGCAAATGCAACAAACCAATCAAATATCGCATACTGGGAATAATTTTTAGTTTTATCGTCCAGTTTCGGTAATGAATGTGATGATTGAACATTCAATTCACTTAGCGGTGAAGAAAATATCGGTTTCCCCTGATTAACTTTACTCATTGGTATATCACCTCCCTGCCCTTGAATAAAACCAAGCCATGCAATAAAATCGGCTAGTAAAGTGTGAATAGTACTAATTTGTCTAGATTCTAGATCATCACGCTTACTACCAGTATTTTCGTTATTCAAAATATGCTCGGTTAAACTTGCTTCGAGTTTCATTCGATTAGCTGCAGTAATAAGTTCTTCTACAATAAAAGAGAGTGATTTTTGATTGATACCAAAAAACTGTAAAATATGCTTATCTAATACAATATTCCTTAAATGCTCTAACCATGCCGAAAAAACAGTTTTGGCAAACTTTGATTCGGTTGGTAATGTGGCAACTTGTTTAGTGGTCAATGGTGAATTCTCATCAGAAAATAACTCGAAATCAGCATTTAAACCAAAATCATTCGATAAATTATCTAACAAATTATCATTGCTATCTTGCTGTGTTTCATTTTCTATTGTATTGGAATGATAAAGTGCTCTAATTGTTTGATCTGGTAATTCAAACACTTTAAGTAGTTCACCTAATAATAGTGCTTTACTTTGCAATTCTTTAACTGCATCAGCAATTACTTGCTTTTTCTTAACTAGCTCTTCATCACTATCCGCTTGATACCAAGTATCAAAACGCATATTAATAATGTAATCAATTTTCTCATTAAGTTGTTCAACAATACGTTGTTGTTTTACTTCCGTAATGGCAACTTGCTCCAAGTATTGGCTAATTCGGCCTATACCGCCATCATTAAGTTTTAACATGGCATCCCATGCTTCTTCTGGCTGGAACACATATTCTTTAATATCACTATTTTGCACAAATGTATTTTTTAATACATTCATTTTATCTTGATAATTTTCTCTATAATCAATCTCTTGGCTAGTGCTCGGTTCGACATTTAAAAATGGCACATCAAATCCTGGTTTTCGAACTAGAAAAATATTATTAAATTTGTGATTGTTCGACCAATTACTTAACCAATCATAACTACCAAAACGTTCTAAGATAGTTTGTTGTAACAAACCTCCTTTGCCCCAGCTATTTTTTAAATTATCTTCAGATAGTGTTAATGATGTGCCAATGCGTTTATCAAACATGGTTATTGCCCATAATAATCCCGGCTTTTTAGTAGCTCTTTTTTCAGCTGTTTCACCTTGGGTTTTATCAATCCAGCGCTCAAGTACTGGACCTACATCATTAACATCAGATTGTTTATCTGATGGTGTACAAACAACTAGCACATTCATTTCCTGGCTGTCAGTATATTTTTCAAAAAGATAAGCAACTTTACCACGCAATAAAAGCTGAGCAATTGGATTACCTTCTTTAACATCAGAAATCGATATTAAGTTTAGACGGCCTCGGTATCCAGGAAAATCAAGTAAATCTACATTTTCAAATGTTGGTACTCTGGTTTTATTGACTAATGGAAAAATTAATTCGGCAGTTAAAAAAGCCAATTGAGCTAAAGATATAGTTGTTGGTGCGCCATTTAATGGCGTTATAGTGACAGATGAATCTTTGTCGGTATTTAATCGCTCAAGAATATCAACATTCATAATACTGTCAATTTGTGACTTAGTACCGTTATTATCTTTGATTAAGACAGAAAGCGGCGCATATACCGTTTCAGCATGACTAAAACTTGATAAGGTCGTCGCTAGTTGGGTATAGATTGTGGTGAGTTCAGAAATACCACCCCATAAAACAGAAATCAGTTCACCACGATCAGATACAGGCAAATAAGGAAGAAGGTGCGTTGCTTTTTCCCAATATCCCCCTTTCAAACCTTCAAGCGAGTTACCGAAGTTCTCAGATAAATAATCATAAAGATCAACAACATCATCTTCAATAATACCGCCAACATAGCTTATTTGTTTTTTATTTTCTAACCGTTGAATCAACTGATTTAGCTGTGAAAACTCAATTTTATTGGATACTTTTTGTTGGTCAAAATCTTTAAAATAGGCATTTATTAAGATTTTTACAATTTCTATCTCTTTAAATAATTTTAATTCTAACGGATAGTTAGCTATACCACCTTTAGCAATACGGCTAAAACGAGTAACAAGACCTGTCGCTTCTTTACCACTACCTACAGGGTTTACATGATCAATAAAGTCTAAAACTTCGTTATCAACAACCGTTTCAAGCTTACCATTTTCACCCGCAGCTAGCGCTGAAATAAGGTACGATTTACCTGCCTGTGATAATCCAAAAAAACCAACTGCAACAGACTTAGTTGATACATCACCCAATCGTTTTGCACTATTACGTAAACGACGTAAATCTAAAATTAAATTATCTGCTTCACTATCTAAACGTTTAGATGAATGGCGTGTTTGATCTACCCACTCAATGGCCTTTGCTGATGCTTGATAGACCTGTTCCCAAGATTTAGGAAGTTGTTCATTTAAGTTTTTCATCGTTTTATCATTCCACTATCAAGCCAATATTGCGTACTTATTAAACCAGAGTTAACCATTGTATTTAAACTTAGTTTAATATCCTGATTTTTATTACAGGCTCGCCCATCAGAGGCTTTTACATCCTTAATATAAAAATTTTCGACCGTTTTTTGTTTGTTTTTTATGCCGAGAGTAACTTCTAATACGACGCCTTCAGCACTTAATCGCTTGGCCACTTCACTATTTTCAATTGTTAAAATATAAATAGGCGATGCTGGCCACCTTTCAACTTCGAGTTGCCTAAAACCAAGTCTTGTGGTGCCTCTAATTTCAAATGAGAGATCAGGGAAATCATAATCAGGATTATCTAAGTCAATATCTTGATAATAAACATTTTCTTTTTTAATCATATTAAGATTATCTAAAAGTCCAATGTATTTAACTGTTGAATATAAATCCATATTAGAAGATCTAAAATAGAAATTAGGTAATCGTAAATTTTTGCTTAGAAAACAAAGCATAGCACCCACAGCAGCCGTTGTTTTAGGATCATCAATGCGTTCTTGTTTATGGAAAGGATACCAACCACCAGTATGATAACCATGTAAAGGCAAAATTCGCCCTGCAGGCATAGATAAGCGTGATCGGAAATAACTTTGAATTCCCGGTAATCGAGAAGGGCGACCAGTTAATAAAAGAACATCACACTGATAACAACTAATAATTTCGGATAATGCATCAAACGTTTTACAGATGTTGTAATAATCACCACGAATAAACAAATAATGTATACGTTTAAGGTTAATATCGATACTTAAATCAAGTACCGAAAACTCAGGGTTATTTAATGCACGCCTAATAGGTTCATTTATAAAATTAAGCACATTGTCAGTCATAGTATTATGTTGTAATAATTCGCCAAAGGTAGAACGATAATCATGTTGCTCTGAATGTAATGGATCATAAAGTTCATACGCTTTTAATATTTGTAATCCAACCGGTGTAAATAACTGTAAAGTGAGTTGTTGGCGCAATACCGCATCTTGGATAGATAGTTGTTGTGAACCAATAATAGTAGATAAAATTGGGTTTGGATCTGCAATTCCAGCTTGTTTTAGACCATTTGTTAAAGCGGTTAGAATGGTATCTTGAATGATATCAAGTAAAATATCATCCCCTGCAACCTTAAATCCATCACGAAAACGTTGCGTTGGTACAATATAAGCATTACTACTGTTGGTTTGACCACTTACACCATAATCTAATTGGTAATCGTTAATCACTAAATCTGTTGTGCCGCCACCAATATCAACTGTTGCAATAGTTAGTTTCTGTTTATTAGCTTTACCTGGACGTACCATTGAAGCAATAAATTCTTCACTGCGCCCATTATAATTATTTTGTGTCTCGTTAAAGAGGTAAACCACTTGCCCGCAAGTCGCCTCGTCCCATTGAATATACACTTCAGGGATATTTGGCCATACACTTTTTAGTTGTTCTGGATTATTGAAATCAATATTTTTATCTGAACTATCCCAACCAAGGCTTTTCCAAACCAAACCTATTGCTTGATATACGCAACTTTTAAATATTGCTTGTTCTGGTTTTGGCATAGCTGGCGGAATAGTTAAAATAATAGATCTTAAATTACGTGGCGTTTTAGCATGCTCGAGTTTATTACGCTGAGCAACACTATTCATTTGCATTAATGCATGCATTAATACTTCACATAACATAAAAGTCATCAAAGAACTACGTGAGTATTTGGGGTGGAAAACCGGCATTTTACGGTCATACTCTTCTTCAATATCATTACTTAAAATATGTAATGCTTCACCGTATTCATTAATTAAGCTTGAAAAAGGTTCTGCTGTTGCAAATGGTTCATGATCACTTTTTACATAATGAGAATTAAAACGCCAACCTTGTTCGTATTTATCTTGATCCCATAAATAGCGTTTAGGGCTTGAAAGACCCGTTGCACCTTCATTGCCCTCTCGCCGACTTGCAAGCCGACTTGCCTCTTGGCCAACACGGACAATACTAGGCCATCGGAATGTATCTCGTCGACCGCTTTGTAATGAAAAATGTTCTTTACCGAAAAAAGTTTGGGCAAATTCTACTCGGCTTTCAAACGGTTCATTGTAAATATGCTCTGGTTGGGTTAAGTCTCGAATTTCAAGCTCATAACGATGATTTAAACTATCTTTATCTTGGGCATGATCTTCAATTAAAATGCCACAAGTGCGTGAATTACCCACATCTAAAATCATATCAACAGGAATTGATTTAACAACATCATCTTTATTGTTTGACACAATTTTAATTGTTGGCAATTGCAAGGAGTCGGCAAGTAAGTGGATGATATTTAGGTAATGCGCATAATAAGATTTATTTTTAATCTCTTTATTAATATCATCTTTATGTATCTTTAAACGTTCAGGTTGTGGCGCGAGTTCTTGAAAGAGATCAATTAACCAACTGGTTATCCATTTGAGTTCTAAATACCATGAAACGTGATCTGAGCGGTGTGCTAAACTAAATACTGCACCAGTCATCACATCGTTTTCGGTTGGCGCAAGATAAGCAACATCTTGTAAGTTAGCAAATACTTTTGTATCAAAAGCAAAAGTGATTCGATGTGTATTACCATCAGGATCTTCACCTTCAGGAATACTAACGATTCGAACTCGGCTCCAGTTATGTGGCCCTTTATCAAAACGATTTGAAGGTATTGAACGTAACATAGGAACTGGTAACCAAATGCCATCGTATAGTTTTAAGGACTGTTCAACACTAATTTCCTGTGTTGGATTAACAGCAAATGTGGGATTATCTGGTGTAAAAAATTGACCACTTTCCACATCTTCAACCAACCTAATTAGCGCACCACTCTCAGAGGGATCCATAAAGCACCCATTAACTTTACTGCGCCATTCATTATCTTTCCAATCGATTTTAAGTGCAAAGTCAAGAAACTGAATACCGCTATTCATAATAAGTGTCACTTCTTGACCATAATTGCGTAATTCTGGAAGCATATACAACCTTTATTGTTTTTTCATTGTTATTGGGAATGAAGTCCCATTATTATAAATTCCCTGACAATTAGCATTATTATTTTTGTCTGGTGTACATTGAATCTTTGGTAATTGATATTTGGTATTGTCACTACAAACAGCCTCAGTGTTACCCGTTATATCTAAATTGGCATTTTTAATGTTTGTACCCACATTACCTGTACATTTGACACCATCACTACGTGTTACAGTGACTTCGCCATTCCCATCATTAAAGTTATAACTTAATTGTAATGGTTTACCAGTGGCTTTATCTTGAATACCACCATTTACAGACCATTGACCATTTAAGAATTTTGTCGATCCTTGTTTAATTGCATCAGCTGGCATAGCTAAATGATTAGTTTGATCAACAGCTGAATTAGAATCTGATTTATTATCTTTATCCGATGGCGAAGATGTCTGCTCAGCACTATCTTTATCTTGTTTATCTTGCTCGCTTTGATCATTTTGGATATTTGCATCATCTTTTTTATCAGGATCTAAAGGGGTAGATTTGTCATCTTTATCATCCGTTTTTGTTGCATCTTGCTCGCTTTTATTATCTTTGACACCAGGCTCTGGAATATTATTACTATCATTTCCATTGTCTGTAGGTAAAGAATGATCAACTGAATCACCAGCCACGTTGCTATTGGTAGGAATATTATTTGCATTGTCTAAAATCGTACCATTTGGTATAGCCTTATTGGTGACACCTAATCGATTATCAACGACAACATTTTTTGGCTCTGGATCTTTTCTATCTTGTTTTTCATCTTTTTCTGGTTGGCTAATATTACTATTATCTAAAGATACATTCGGGTTAATCGATATTTGAGGTTTTAGCCAACAGCCGCGTAATAAAAACAATGCTAACAAAAGTAACAATAAAGGTAATAACCCTAACAACCATACCCACCAACGTTTCCACCATGGTCTATTATTAATTTGTGGAGTAACTACTTCTGTGATTGTTGGCGTTACTTTTTTTGCCGGCTCTAAACAATAGAATGGAGAATTTACTTGAGGCGTTTGTGGATAAACAAACCCCCAAAAAGTAATCACAGGTTTACCATTAACAATATAAACAAATTGATTACTAGGAAAGCGTATTGCCATCAAGTTGGGTTCTAGGCTTTGTGGATTGTGTTTTGGATCATAAATAAGGCGGCTGAACAATAACTGATCGCCTTTAATATTTGGGTTACTAGCTAGTTGCTCACCTAGAGCCACAACTTTTCGCTCAAATTCCTTTAAAAGCTCAAGAGCTGATTCTTGTTCGGATTCACTAGCTGATGTCCAAGGAACTATATCATATTGCCCATCTGGTTGATTTGAATCAAAAGGAATATACCAATCAATAATATTACCTTGGTCATTGCGTTGAGGAATGGCTAAATAATCGGCAAATTGTTTGCCTAATTTAACTCTAAACGTTTCCCGAATTTGAGCTGCGACTAAATAAGCAGCTTTTCCATCATGCCCAAGCATTTTGAAATCTTTAATATCACCACTTCGAAGTAATGTATTTGCCATATATTTCTTTTCATTCCTTTATATCATTTTTATTTCTTATAATTTCTTTTTAAAATTATGACAAGTTTAACAGAAAACGCCATTATTGTAATTGATATCATCATGGATATTCTGAATTTTAAACATATCTTTTAATAGATTATGTCATAAATGGCAGAATTAATACAGATTATAAAAAATTAAATAATCAATTGAATTATAATAACTTTAATCATAATTGCGATACCATTGATGAGCTTAACTTTTATACTAAAACATATACTTTCCTGAAAGTTTTTTACAAAATTATTTTAAGAACTCATCATCTGTTAATACTCGTAATGGTTGCATATCGCTTTCACCTTTTATAACTAAAGAAGGATCGGAGCGTAAGCAAGTCCCACCATAATGTCCACCAACAGTAAAAGTACATAACTGTAGATAACGATCTTCGACTTTCGGTAAGCACCATAGTTCTTGATAAATATTTTCTTGTTTAGCAAATCGACCTACTGTTTTATCAAGGATCTGTTCTTGATTATTCACTAATTGAATATCACTACCACGGCGTCCAGCTATTGGTTTTATTGCATAACCTTTTTTAATTAGGCTTTCATTGAGTTCAAATGTAGACTCTAATAGGTAACGATGATTAGGAAATAAAGACCATAATACGGGTAAAATAGCTTTATTACTTGGAATAACCGTCCACAGTGGTTCGAAAACAGAGACTTCCGGTCGCAAAAGCACATCGAGCAATCTAACTGAATTTTCAGGATGCCATGTACGAATTGGTAAACCTGCAATTTGTGCCTCGCTTTCTTCTCGAAGTTGCTCTAATACCGTTTCCCAAGCCCATGTTTTCCAGACACAAGTTACTTGGCGATCTTCATCATCAACAAGTCGACCACGTTTATCCCATCTTAGTCCAGTAAGCCCTCGTAAAATTTTGCTATTAAATCCCGCTTGAGTAAGTGCTGTTTGCATAAATAATGCATGATAATTTTCTTCACTATCATTATCTTGCATAATATGAACAAAAGATTGAGCATCACTATGCTTCCAACAGTTAGCTAAAGAATTAAGCAAACCACTACTAGGATTGGTTCCTATATTCAGTCCAGCTTGAATAGCCCATTTTTGCAAAATATGACCTGCCTCAGTATGGCAAGAAGCAGAATCAGCATTATATTCATAGACTTTAAAGCCTCGTTCATCCATACAAAAATCTAACCGCCCAGTAATCATTTGGTAACGGCGCTGCTGCCATGAAAGTCTTAATCTTGGCCATAATATTTCTGGGATATTAAAATTAAGTAATAAATTATCGTCCTTTAATACTTTATCTGTGGCATGCAAATACATTAAATGTAATTCATTGGTTGCGCGAATAAGCTCTTGTTCGGCACTTTCAGAAATAGTGAAATAGCGATAGTGATCATCATGACTAATAGCATGACCTGTCGCTGAAACATACGCACTTTCTAATGGATCTGATTCATTTAACCAATTTTTATCAAATTGACCTTGGTTTTCAATATGCGCGCTATGAATTTCAAGTAACGGTTTAGGAATTTTAGGTTGCGGTAAACTATATTCAGTCTTGTCAGTTTGAATCATCCACCCTAAGATTTTCGTATCATCAAACGAGTCATGTAATTGGTAACCGTCACTGGTCACTGTCATTTTAAGTTCACGAGTCCATTGCTGCCCAATTGGTAAACGCTTATGTATGACATTTTGTTCTGCTATCCGTACTTTATCTTTAAATACTTCAGTAATGATAGCCACATGACCTGTACGGTCAAAAAAACCACCATCATCCCAAACAAGTAACGCACCAGCCTCGGGCTTTTTTTTGCTTCCGTTTGCAAAAGCTTGCAAAGGTAAAATCGCTTCATTAACAACTTTCCTTAGAAAACGTAGTGAAAAAATTTCATGCGCCATACCAACATCTGTAAAAACAATACCATAGTTTAAAAATAAAAATCGCCTTGCAAATTCAACGCATTGCCATTTATATCCCATATATTCATAACCAGAATAGCTACGAAAAGATGCATCATTAGGGTATTGTTTTTGATCTAAAGTTTCATAATCAGATGAATAAATGGCAACGCCACCTGGCGCATACCCTAATAATGTACCAAAAGGTTCTTTATTATTGGACTTAGATGACATGTTATTTTAGCCTTATTAGTAAATAGCAAGATACGTTAATTACACTATGTTATAATTTTCTATCATAGATCAAAATATATACTTTAAAAAGCAATGTTTATTATTCGTTACTTGAAGAATAGTAAATTGCCTATATATAGTGTTTATTCTTGGTAGTCGTAACGATACATCGAACCAAATAAACGAGAAAAATAAAATTATGCAAAAAACTAAATTAAATGAGTTATTAGAGTTCCCATGCTCTTTTACCTATAAAGTAATGGGAGAAGCAAAACCAGAGCTTGTAGACAAAGTGGTATCAGTGATTCAACGCCATGCTCCTGGCGATTATACGCCATCAATCAAACCTAGTAGTAAAGGTAATTATCATTCTGTATCAATTACCATTAATGCAACGCATATCGATCAGGTCGAAAATCTTTATAAAGAATTAGGCGAAATCGATATTGTAAGAATGGTTTTATAGTGTTTTACTTTTTGCTAAAAATTGAAAGTTTTATCGGTATAGATAAGGCTTTCTGCTATACAATAAAAAATTCAATAAAATCAATACCCTACCTGAATGATTTTTAGTGAATATTCATCTTTATTACAACAAAAGAATTAATTAGAAAATATTATAGAATCAATGTATTTTATTAAGATATTCAAATTAGTATTGTATAAGCAGTAACATAAATTCATTCAAGATGATAAAGCGCAAGATAGTGTTAACTGCCTTGCGCTTTTAATAAAAAACAAATTATCCTAAAATTTTCACTAATTCTTTTGTTACTTCAGTTACAGCTTGCGTTCCATCAATACGGAAATATTGTGTCCGCCCTTCTTTGGCTTCATGCTGATAATAACTAATTAGTGGTTTAGTCAAATCGTGATATTCAACAAGGCGTTTACGAACGATTTCTTCGTTATCATCTTTGCGAATAGTAAGTGGTTCACCAGTCACATCATCAACATTTTCAACCTTTGGTGGATTATGGCGAATGTGATAAACACGACCTGAAGGAGCATGAATTCGGCGCCCACTCATGCGATCAATAATCACTGCGTCTGGTACATCAAATTCAAGCACATAGTCAACCTTTATGCCAGCTGTTTTCATCGCATCTGCTTGTGGAACCGTGCGAGGGAAGCCATCTAGCAAAAAGCCATTAGCGCAATCGCTTTGTGCAATACGTTCTTTAACTAATGCAATAACGAGTTCATCGGTAACTAGCTTACCGGCATCCATTAACTCCTTAGCTTGTAAACCAAGTGGACTACCAGCTTTTACTGCTGCTCGCAACATATCACCAGTTGAAATTTGAGGAATACCATATTTTTGCATAATAAATTGTGCTTGTGTTCCCTTTCCTGCTCCTGGTGCTCCTAATAAAATAATTCGCATAAAATAACCTCTTATGGCTTTAATATAAATAAAGCTTCTATTCTGGTAAATAATGAAATATCACCTTACTGCTGGATATCAAACCATCAGTTGGGCAAATATAGTTAACCGCTCCACAACCTTTGATCATTTGAGCTTTTTGCAAACAAGTCGGGCAAATATACTGTTCAAGATAATGTTGCTTACAATGAGGACAATTAAAATTCTGTGGCGAAACAACACTCATTTTATGATGACACTTTGGACAAAGGCCTTCTTTCCCTGAATCATTCATTAATTTTCCTGACATAAATTAGTTTCGCCCTCTTACATGCTTCATTAATCGACGGCGTTTACGTTGCTGTGATGCAGTTAAAGTATTTTTTCTACCTTCGAATGGGTTAGCCCCTTCTTTAAACTGAATTCGAATTGGTGACCCCATGATTTTTAGTGATCGTCTAAAATAGTTCATCAAATAACGTTTATAAGAATCTGGTAGATCTTCTACTTGATTACCATGAATCACAACAATTGGTGGATTATAACCACCAGCATGTGCATATTTTAGTTTAACACGTCGCCCTCGAACTAAAGGCGGCTGATGGTCATCTTGTGCCATTTGCATAATCTTGGTTAATAATGCGGTATTAACGCGACGTGTTGCACAATCATATGCTTCTTGAATCGAATCAAATAAGTTACCAACACCACTACCATGCAACGCAGAAATAAAGTGCACACGAGCAAAATCAATAAAATCTAATCTATCATCTAATGTCGTTTTAACTTGCTCTTTGATATCTTGTGACAAACCATCCCATTTATTAACGGCTATTACAAGTGAGCGCCCACTATTAATAATAAAACCAAGCAATGATAAGTCTTGATCGGATACACCTTCTCTGGCATCAATAACTAAAATAACTACATTAGCATCTTCAATTGCTTGTAACGTTTTAATAACTGAAAATTTTTCAACTGTTTCAGTAACTTTTCCTCGTTTACGTACACCAGCCGTATCAATCAAGATATACTCACGTTCATCTCGATTCATTGGTATATAGATACTGTCTCGAGTTGTCCCTGGCATATCATATACAACAACTCGCTCTTCACCTAAAATTCGATTAGTTAGTGTTGACTTACCAACATTTGGTCGGCCAACAATAGCAACTTTGATAGGTTGATTGATTAATGATTCTGTTTCATCAACAAAATCATCACATAATTCAGTTAGATTATCTAATTGTTGATTATCATCCGAGTTATTATCTTCGTTATTATCGAACTGGAAAATAGGATCTAATACAGTTTCAATTAATGAACTTACGCCACGACCATGACTAGCTGCAATTGGGTGAATTTCTCCCAATCCTAAACCATAAAAATCAGAAATCGCAGTATCGACATCAATACCATCAATTTTATTGGCTACTAAAAAAGTAGCTTTATCGCGAGAACGGAGATGTTTTGCAATAGCATGATCAGCTGGCATTGTACCAGCTCTAGCATCAACCAAGAAAAGAACAATATCAGCTTCTTCTATTGCTTGTAGGGATTGTTCAGCCATAAAGCTTTCAACCCCATCTTCTGTTCCATCAATACCACCAGTATCAATCAAGATATATTCATGGCCCTTGATCTCAGCTCTTCCATATTTACGATCACGAGTTAATCCAGGAAAGTCAGCCACTAAGGCATCTCGAGTTCGTGTTAACCGATTAAATAGAGTCGACTTTCCAACATTTGGACGACCAACAAGCGCTACAACAGGTACCATGTTTCTTCTCTAGATTACTTTAATTCTTTGTAAAGGCGTAAATATCACCATTTTTAGCTTGGACAATTAACTTATTGCTTACAACTAATGGTTTAGATATTAATCCGCTACTACTCACTTGTGTTTTAGCAACAAGTTCACCGTTTTCAGCATTTAACCAATATAGGTAACCTTCAAAATCACCAAACACGACATAATTTTGGTAGATGACAGGATCAGTTAACAAACGATGAGTAAAGTTTGACTGAGTCCAAAGTTCTCCGCCACCACTCTTAGCGATGGCCCGAACATTGTCATCCTGATCAATAACAAACAATCTATCGGTATCAACAGCAAAGCTATGAATAGATCCAAGTACTTTACGCCAAACAGTTTGACCATTACTTAAATCAAGCGCAACAACACTACCATTATAACCAACAGAATAGACTAAATTACCTTCAACTACCGGAGTAGAATCAACATCATTTAATTTTGCTATTTCTGTAGAGCCTGATGGCTGTGAAATGCGTTGTTGCCAAATTAATTGGCCATCATTAATATAGTAAGCATTTACTCGACCATTATCATCACCAACGATTGCTGCACCATGAGCGATAGTGGGTGTAGAGTTACCTCTTATTGATAATGTTGGAACTTCGAAGGAAACATCCCACAAATAATCACCAGTGTCACGATTAATACCTTGAAGAACACCATTAGCAGTATGAATTATTAATTTGTTATCAGAAGATACCGGGCGGGCAAGTACTTCCCCTTTCACTGCTTTTTCCCAAACAACTCTACCGTTGAGACGATCTAACGCATAGACAATGGCACGTTCACTACCTACATAGACATATTTATCATCAGCACTTACACCACCTGAAAATAGTGCAGTTTTACTACTGAAAAGTGTACTTTTAGATAAATTGACATCCCATATAGTATTACCGCTTGATAAATCAATTGCCTTAACTTGTCCACTACGACTCGCTACATAGATAGCATTATCATAATTAATCGGACCTAATAATGAATAAATATGAGTATTACCAGCAGTACTATTTTTCCATACTTGTTGAATAGAAAATTGATTATCTACTTTCGGTGACGGTGCAATTTGTACAATCTCATCTTCTTTACCGAATAAAGAACACCCAGCTAGTGAAAAAACAAAAACACCAACAAAAAGATATTTTGATAACTTCATTGTATAGACCCTTATAGCAGGATAAATTAATTTTTACTTTCTTCAGATGCAGCTTGTTTCGCTTTAGCTTCTTGCTCTGCTTTTTCTTTGGCTGCCTGAGCCTCTTTTTCTGCCTTTTCTTTAGTAGCTAAAACTTCTTGTTCAACTTCTTGTTTTGCTTTTAAATATTCAGCTTGGTTCAACTTCATTTTAATACTTTCTTCTAAATCTTTAGTTGGTGAAGAAGTCAAAGCAACATTATAAGCACTCACTGCGTCAGCATAACGAGTCATTTTAACAAGCACATCACCTCGGAGATCATTAATTACGGCACCCCAACTTTCATTAGTTACATTACCTAAAGATGTTAGACTTTCTGGATATTGACCTTGTTGATACTGTAAGCGTGCTATACGAATATTGGTAATCGCTTTAACAGGCTCTGAATCCGCTTTCTTTAATGCATCAACTAACAAGGCTTGTGCCTCAGGATAATCTTTTAATACCTCAACATAAAATTTTGCTGCACGCAAATTAGCAAACACGCTATAAATAGTATCGTTGTTTTTAGCAAAAGATACTAATTCATTAACAGAATCTGGTTTATTATCATCTAATTGAGCAATTAATTGTTCATACTTATCTGATGATGCTATCGCCTTTTCAACTTTATATGATTGCCAATAACGCCAGCCATAAAAGGCCAATAATCCAATCACAATAATGGCAACCATAATTTTCCATGTTTTAGCAAAAAAACCTTTTATCTCTTCAATTTGTTCTTCACTGGATAACTGATGACTCACGTTTTTCTCCTATTTCCTTTACTTAATAGACAAACAAGTTTGGACAATATCTGCTTGTGCCACTTCAACTTGTTCGCCTGTTTGTAAATTTTTAATCATTACTGTCTGATTAGCTAATTCATTTTCACCAATAATAACTGCTATCTTAGCACCTAATTTATCTGCTTTGGTAAATTGTTTCTTAAAATTACTGCTACCATAATTTGTCATGATTCGCCAATCAGGTAGACCATCACGCAATTGCTCTGCAACACTTTGAGCAACTGAAATGGTTTTTTCATCACCAGAGGTGATCATATAAATATCAATCGAATTATCACCATTAAATGATGGATTAACCGCTTGAACTAATAATACTAAACGTTCAACTCCCATTGCAAAACCAACTGCTGGTGTTGGTTTTCCTCCAAGTTGGCCTACAAGACCATCATATCGTCCACCACCGCAAACGGTTCCCTGTGCCCCTAGGCTGTTAGTTACCCATTCAAAAACTGTTCGATTATAGTAATCCAAACCGCGTACTAATCTTTGATTAATATTATATTCTATCCCAGCACTATCCAATAGTCGGCATAAGCTTTCGAAGTGAATTTTGGACTCCTCATCTAAATAATCAAACAATTTTGGAGCTTGATTCAGCAGCTCTTGAACAACTGGATTTTTTGAATCAAGTATGCGCAACGGATTAGTATACATTCTACGTAAACAATCTTCATCCAATTTATCTTTATATTGTTCAAGAAAAGTAACTAATGCATTTCGATAGTTGACCCTAGCCTCAAGCGAACCAATTGAATTAAGTTCAAGAGAAGTATGCTGTTCGATACCAAGTGCTCTCCAAAAACGAGCCGTTAATAAAATCAGCTCGGCGTCAATATTGGGCCCTTCAAGTCCAAAGACTTCAACACCAAATTGATGAAATTGACGATAACGCCCTTTTTGTGGTTTTTCGTAACGAAATGCCGGTCCTAAATACCAAAGGCGTTGTTCTTGATTATAAAAAAGTCCGTGCTCAATTCCTGCACGAACACAACCTGCAGTAATTTCAGGGCGTAAAGTAATGCTTTCATCATTTCGATCATTGAAAGTATACATCTCTTTTTCAACAATATCGGTGATTTCTCCGACCGCTCGCTTAAATAGTGCGGTATCTTCAACAATAGGCGTTCTAATTTCGTTGTAGCCATAACTGTTTAGTACACCTTTAACGATTTTTTCAATCTGTTGCCAACTTGCACTATCTGTTGGGAGTAAATCGTTCATCCCTCGTATAGATTGGATCTTTTTCTCTGTCATTTATTTATTCACTATCTAATAAAATTATAATTCAGTTGCTGCAATTCTGTTTTTCAATATTAATGCTTTAGCACGAATTCTAGCTTCTAACTCATCAATCATTTGTTCATTATCAATACGACCAATACGTACACCATCTTCATAAAAACCACTTTTGTTATGACCGCCAGCAACTCCCATAGTTGAAGCTAATGCCTCCCCAGGACCGTTAACCACACAACCAATAATTGATACATCCATCGGTGTAATAATATCTTCTAATCGCTGTTCTAATGTATTGACTGTATTAATCACATCAAACTCTTGGCGAGAACAGGTTGGACAGGCAATAAAATTAATGCCACGAGACCGTATACGCAGCGATTTTAAAATATCAAATCCAACTTTCACTTCTTCTGTAGGATCAGCAGCTAAGGAAACTCGAAGTGTATCGCCAATGCCTTCTGATAGCAATAACCCCAATCCAATGGCCGATTTAATAGCACCACTTCGAACACCACCTGCTTCAGTTATACCTAGATGTAATGGCTGCTTTATTTGCTTAGCTAGCAATCGATAAGCATCAACGGCAGTAAACACATCAGATGCTTTTACACTGACTTTAAACTGCTCAAAATTAAGTCGATCAAGTATATCGACATGGCGCATCGCTGATTCAACTATCGCTTTTGGTGTAGGTTCACCATACTTTTCTTGAATATCTTTTTCTAGAGAACCAGAATTAACGCCGATTCGTATCGGGATATTTTTATCTTTAGCACAATCAACAACAGCTCGAATTCTTGATTCATTACCTATGTTGCCAGGATTGATTCTTAAGCAATCAACGCCATATTCAGCAACTTTTAATGCAATACGATAATCAAAATGAATATCAGCAATGAGTGGAACTTTTGCCTGCTGCTTAATAAATTTAAAAGCTTCAGCTGCATCCATTGTAGGTATAGAAACACGCACAATATCTACACCAACACGTTCAAGTGCTTGAATTTGGGCTACTGTTTTTTCTACATCTGTGGTTCGAGTATTTGTCATTGATTGAACTGCAATCGGAGCTCCACTACCAATAGGAACATTGCCGACATAAATTCGGGTAGATTCTCGTCTAACAATTGGTGAATCTTGATGACTCATACATACTTAACCATTTTACAAAATAACTAGTAATGATCTTAACAAGATTTAAGACAAATGTCTGTATGAGAATAAGAAAATTTGCTAACTATTAACACGAGTAGCTGAGGCTGGAGAAATATAATGACTTACTTCAATAAGATTACTTTTATTATCTTTATTGGCATAATATAAAATTACACCAAGCGCACAAAGAATTATAAATATTCCCCAAAAAATAAAAGGAGCTTTTCTAGTTCTTTTTGTTTTAAATGCTTGCGTTTGAACTTTCTTTTGTTGAGACTTAGATTGTTTAGTTAATTCATCGAAATACGGTTGATAGTGTTCTGATGATAAGCCAACAATTTCGGCATAAGAACGAATATAACCTTTTACAAAAACAAGTGGGACGTGAGGTAATTGGTCATTTTCGATATCAACAATTACTGTCTTTCGCACATGAATTTTATTGGCAATATCATCTTGAGTTAATCCCATTTGTTCTCGTAAATCAACGAGCATCACTCCTAATGAAATATTATCCATCATACCCTCATTTAATACTAATCGTTAGCTAATTTAATCTTTACAAACAGTTACATATTTTTACAATTAATCAATTTTATTTGCATTAAACCATTGTGCTGGTTTTTCAATTTCATTTTGAGCTGCAACTAATTGTAATTCATATTCATCTTGTTTTAAGGTTTCAAGCATAACCGCATACACGGCCGAAGTAGTATGTTCTAAAGCTTCAACCAATGATTTCCCAAGTAAAACATTAGCTAAAAAAAGTCCACTTGTCATATCACCAACACCAACGGGTTGTCTTACACCAAAGTCAACTAGTGGTCGGTCAATATGCCATGCTTCTCCGCTAGTTACAAGCAACATTTCAAAGCGATCAATTTTATATCCAGCTCTGCTTAAATGTTTAACTAAAATCGCTTTAGGCCCTTTTTTACATAACTCTCGACAAGCTAAAATTGCTTCATCAACATTATTAATACGTTGTTTTCCATTAAGCTCTTCAAGTTCCAAAATATTGGGTGCCATCATATCAGCCATAGGCAATGCTGTATTGCATAAAAACTCAGAAACACCTGGTGCAACAAAACATCCTTTTTCAGGATGTCCCATTACAGGATCGCAAAAGTAAATAGCATTAGGATTAACAGCTTTTACTTTTTTAACTATTTCAATAATTGCATTACCTTGTTCAGGTGATCCCATATAACCACTTAATACTGCATCACACCGTTTCAATTCATCAATTTCATTAATTCCATCAGCAATTTCGCTTAAATGCGATGCAGACATTACCGTTCCAGTCCATTGTCGATATTGAGTATGATTAGAAAATTGTACGGTGTTTAAAGGCCAAACATTTACGCCTATTCGACGCATAGGAAATACAGCCGCACTATTCCCTGCATGACCAAATACAACATGTGACTGAATCGATAAAATATTTCTCATGAAATTAACTCCAAATTAACAAACAGTAATATTTTTTACCACGACGAAGTAAAGTATAACGATTATATAGTTTATCGCTATCAGTAAAATGATAATCAGTTGTAGTGTTACGTTCACCATTAACAGAAATAGCATTAGATTCAATCATCGTTCTAGCTTGTCCTCTTGATGGTGCAAATTCCGCATTAACAATTGCTTGTTGTAAATCAACATTTTCCTCAACAGCTAATGTTGGCATACCATCTTGAGCTAATTGTTCAAAATCAGCTTCAGACAAGTCAGTTAATTTACCAGAGAATAGACTTTCTGTAATACGTTTTGCTGCGATCAATCCTTCTTCACCATGAACTAAGCGTGTAACTTGCTCAGCAAGTACATATTGAGCTCGTGGTGCAACACCACTATTTTTATCTTCCTCTTCCAATGCATCAATTTCACTTAGAGGCATAAATGTGAAGAATTTTAAGAATCGATAAACATCAGCATCAGCAGTATTTATCCAGAATTGATAGAATTTATAAGGACTTGTCTTCTTAGGGGCTAACCATACGGCACCACTTTCAGTTTTACCAAATTTGGTCCCATCGGATTTAGTGATTAACGGTACAGTCAAACCATAAACTTGTTTTTGATGTAAACGACGGGTTAAATCAATACCTGCAGTAATATTACCCCACTGATCAGACCCACCAATTTGTAAAACAACATCATGTGATTTATTCAAACAAGCAAAATCATAAGATTGTAACAAGCTATAAGAAAATTCAGTAAATGAAATACCCACCTCATCACGATCTATACGTTGTTTTACTGATTCTTTATTAATCATCGCATTAACTGAAAAATACTTACCAACATCACGTAAAAATGTCAGTACATTCATGCCACTAAACCAATCATAGTTATTAGCCACAATCGCTGAATTTTCACCACAATTAAAATCTAAAAATGGTGACACTTGTTGTTTGATCTTTTCACTCCACTCAATAACTGTTTCCTCAGTATTAAGTTTTCGTTCAACAGCTTTAAAACTTGGATCGCCAATTAATCCAGTTGCTCCCCCTACAAGCGCAACAGGTTTATGACCAGCTAACTGAAAACGTTTTAAACAAAGTAATGGAACTAAATGACCGAGATGCAAACTATCTGCTGTTGGATCAAAACCACAATAAAGCGCAATAGGATTTTGTTCAATTTGTTCTATTAGTGCTTTTTCATCAGTAAGCTGAGCAATCAGCCCACGTTCTTGTAGTTGTTTGATCACATTTTTTGTCATGATATTTTACCTATTAAATTTATTACAGTTATATTCTAGTTTAAATAAAATTTATTCTAATTTATTTTGTTGTGATAACGTTTATACGCTTGTTTAAAATGATCTGCTACTGTTTCGTTTGGTTTTTTATCAAAAAGACTAAAAATAATAATAGCTATAGAAGCAAATAAAAATCCAGGGATAAGCGAATACAAATTAAACCAATTAAAATTAATCCATAGCAACACAGTTACAGTACCAGTTATCATTCCAGCTAGCGCCCCATTACGTGTCATACGTGACCAAAAAACAGAAAATACGATTATAGGACCAAACGCCGCACCAAATCCAGCCCAAGCATGACTCACTAAATCAAGTACACTATTATTTGGATTAATAGCTAATAAAATAGCAATAACTGAAACTAATAGCACCATTATACGACCAACCCAAACCAGTTCCTTCTGTTTTGCTTTTGGTCTAAAAAACGCACGATAAAAATCTTCTGTTAGAGCACTTGAGCAAACTAATAACTGACAACTTAATGTACTCATGACTGCAGCTAAAATAGCTGCCAACAAAATACCAGCAATCCAAGGATTAAAAAGTAATTTCGACAATTCGATAAAAATACGTTCATGTTTACCATCGTTAATCAAGTAAGATAAATCTGGATTATGAGCAAAAAAGGCGATACCAAAAAAACCAACCGTGATTGCGCCAGCTAAACACAAAATCATCCATGTCATACTAATCCGTCGAGCGTTTTTCATTACTTCATGTGAATCAGCAGCCATAAATCTGGCTAAAATATGAGGTTGCCCAAAATATCCAAGCCCCCAACCTAATAATGAAATAATGGCAATAAAATCCATATGAGCAAATAAATTGGTATAATCTGAATTGAGCGATTCAATATATATCAATGCATCAGAAAGCCCACCAGCATTCACCATAACCATAATTGGCGTTAGAATAAGTGCAAACATCATTAAACTAGCTTGAATAGTATCAGTCCAGCTTACTGCTAAAAAACCACCGATAAACGTATAGGCAATTGTTGCACCTGCACCCGCTAACATCGCCCAGCCATAGCTCATACCAAATGTACTCTCGAATAACTTTGCGCCTGCAACTACACCAGAAGCACAATAAATGGTAAAAAATATTAAAATAATGACAGCTGAAATAATGCGTAGAAGTGAGCTTTTATCATCAAATCGACGAGCAAAATAATCGGGTAAAGTTAATGAATTATGATTGATTTCAGTAAAGACTCGTAATCGTCCTGCAATGAGTAGCCAATTTAAATAAGCACCAATAATCAATCCGATTGCAATCCAACTTTGTGAAATACCAAACAAAAAAACAGCACCAGGTAATCCCATTAATAGCCAACCACTCATATCTGATGCGCCAGCTGAAAGCGCAGTCACAACACTACCGATACGACGCCCACCTAAAATATAATCACCAAAATTTTGCGTTGAGCGAAACGCAAAAAAACCTATGGCAATCATACCTAAAATATATACAGCAAAGGTGACAATCATTGGTAAGGGCATATCTTTAAAAAACCTTATTTGATAAAATTAAGAAATAGTACGCTAGCTTATCATAAAATGACTATGCTAAAAAGTCAGTGAGTATAAATGTGAATAGACAAATAATAAAAAACTAAACAACATTAAAAATAAAAATATCTTACAATTATTAATCAGTATGTTTCATCGTTCCCATCTATATTAAAAAAACTAAAGGCAACTTACAGATAAACAGTAAATAAAAGTATATAATATGCACCTTACTATTTTTTAATAAAATTATTTTGTGAAACAATCTACCCGAATTCAAATTCTAGAAAGATTAAAGGATCATATTAAAGATCCAACAACAGAACTAGTGTATGCAACACCTTTTGAACTATTAATCGCAGTAGTACTTTCTGCTCAAGCGACTGACGTTAGTGTAAACAAAGCCACAAAACCACTGTTTGCTATTGCAAATACGGCTGAACAAATTTTGGCTCTTGGTATTGAGAAATTAAAAAGCTACATCCGCACCATTGGCCTTTATAACAGTAAAGCAGATAACATTATAAAAACATGTCAAATTTTGGTAGATAAATATCAGGGTGAAGTCCCTGAAAGTTTTGATGCACTAATTGAATTACCGGGTGTTGGTCGTAAAACGGCAAATGTTGTGTTAAACACCGCTTTCGGTTGGCCTACCATTGCAGTTGATACACACATATTTAGAGTAAGCAACCGTACAGGTTTTGCACCAGGTAAAACGGTAGAGGTTGTTGAAGAAAAATTACTGAAAGTCGTACCTAAAGAATATAAAATAAATTGTCACCACTGGCTAATATTACATGGCCGTTATACCTGTATTGCTAGAAAGCCTAGATGTGGATCCTGTGTTATAGAAGATTTGTGCGAATTTAAAGAAAAAATTTACCCAGAGTAGAAATCAATGCCAAATAAATTTAATTTAGACCAAGATGATATAAACTTGTTTAAAAATAGTATTGGTAACATCACCAAAAAACTAAAACAAGATACTGTCGTTCATAAACCACAAAAACGTTCACAAAAAGCAATAGAAACCCAAAAACAGCAATATGAAAAAATTAATGCTGAATTTTATTTTTCTGATGATTATCAGCCGCTATTGCAAGAAGACCCAATTCGCTATAGCCGAGAAAATGCAGATCCCTACGAAGTAAAAAAATTGCGTCGTGGATTTTATGAACCAGAATTCTTTTTGGATCTACATGGGTTAACTCAACAAGAGGCTAAAAAAGAAATTGCAGCTCTTATCGCAGCATGTTTACATGAAAGAGCTCATTGTGCTTGTATCATGTATGGACATGGGAAAAACATCTTAAAAAAACAAACACCCATGTGGCTAGCTCAACATCCTCATGTTATCTGTTTTCATCAAGCACCTAAAGAATTTGGTGGCAACGCAGCACTTCTTATTTTATTTGATATCGAGAACAAACTAATAAATAGTTAGCTTTTGAAAACTTAACTATCTAGATAATCATAAAAATAATTTTTTACTCTTCTTCCGTCAATTTTCATCTAAACCTTTGTGATGACATTAGCATGTAGATAAAAAAACAAAAAATAAAATAACGTTAACTAAAGAATAATGTTTAAAAAATAGTTGTTAATAACATAAAACAAAAAAACCAGCTTAGCGATAACGTCAAGCTGGTAAACATTGGAAGCAATGTGAGCAATGTCATACTTTTTCAAAAGCCTCTAAAGCTCTAACAAAGTACGAATTAATGATAATGATTATCATTAACAAAATCAAGCATTTTTTTATTTTTCTAAGCTAAATAAAAATAAACGCTTTATTCACTAATTTCATAATAAGAGGATTGATATTTAACAATATAAAAAATAAGCAGAATATTCCTATTCTGCTTTTTATAAAAAATTATACGCAATGGCTAATTTAGGCGAAATAAAATAGAGTATAATACTTATTATTTTTGATAAATAAATTCAACACCTTCTTCATCGCTTTCGTCCCAGTCATCAAAATCATCGTCATCATCAAAAGCCTCATCCATTGCTTGTTGATGGTAATCATCCCACATAAATTCCACTTTTTCAGGTGATGACTCTTCTTGTTCGGCTTCACGTGGATGCGCATTGATATATTCCATTAAGTCCCAACATAAGGCCTTTATACCTTCTTGATTAATGGCTGAAATAATATAATATTTATCTCGCCAATCAAGTGCCCTAGCTATTTCAGCTGCACGTTTAGTGCTCTCTTCAGGACCTAATACATCCATTTTATTAAATACCAACCAACGTGGTTTATTAGCTAATTTTTCACTATATTGTTGAACCTCTTTGATTATTACTTTAGCATTTTCTATCGGATCTGATTCATCTACTGGTGCCATATCGATCAAATGAACTAAAACACGACAACGTTCAAGATGTTTTAAGAAACGAATACCAAGTCCTGCACCGTCTGATGCCCCCTCTATTAAACCAGGAATATCAGCAACAACAAAACTTTGTTCATTATCCATTCTTACTACACCTAAACTAGGCACTAAGGTAGTAAATGGGTAATCTGCAACTTTCGGTTTAGCTGCTGAAACTGAGCGAATAAAAGTTGATTTACCAGCATTAGGCAAGCCCAACATCCCCACATCAGCAAGTAATAATAATTCTAATAATACATCGCGCTTTTCACCTGGAGTACCATCAGTTTTTTGTCTTGGCGCACGATTTACCGATGATTTAAAACGCGCATTTCCAAGCCCATGAAAACCGCCCTTGGCAACCAATACTTTTTGTTGGTGATGCGTTAAATCACCAATAATTTCACCTGTATATTTGTCGGTAATTCGTGTTCCCACAGGCACTTTAACGGTAATATCTCGACCACGCTTACCCGTACAATCAGAACCTTGTCCATTTTGGCCACGCTCAGCGCGGTAATTTTTTTCAAACTGAAAATCAACTAATGTATTTAAATTCTCATCAGCAATAAAAAAGACATCACCACCATCACCACCGTCGCCACCATCAGGACCACCTTTAGGTATATACTTTTCTCGGCGAAAACCGACACAACCATTTCCACCATCTCCAGCTTCAACACGGATTGATGCTTCATCAACAAATTTCATTATTCTTCCCCTTTATTGCGGTTAATTAGCCAGCCTTTCCTTGGATGCCAAATATAATGTCCAATGGTCGCAAACATAGCACCCGCAACAACAGATACTGCACCAATATAACCTAAAATATTTAAATATTGCATAGCAAACTTTTCAGGCAAAATTAAAGCAAACAAATCTGAAAAGATGAGCGAAAATAATGGCGTTAAAGTTGTTATTGCACTCACTTGTGCTGCTTGCCAGCGCTCCATAGCCATCACTAACGCACCATAAGCAATAATAGTATTTAAACCACAAAATATGATAGCAAACAGTTGAGTTGCATCAGCATTTATAATTTTACTTGACGACGTAAAAGGCAACAAAAAAACAGTACAAATAAGGTAAATTAACCAAAGTAACTGTTCTGCACGTAATTTCTGTAATAGTACTTTTTGAGCAAGCGCATAGCAAGCCCATGATACCGAAGCCAGTAAACCAAGCCAAACACCAATACCATACGAAGCCATATTAGAAAACAGATCTACAATATTTTTATTAAAAAATAACGCAAGCCCAACTAATAATACTAAAATACCAATAATTTGAGTCGGCCTGAGTCGCTCTCTAAAAATAAAAGCACTTGAAATCATAAAAATCACAATGCCAGTTTGCCCGACAACCTGAGCAGTTGTAGCTGAAAGATACTGAACTGCACTAGCAAACAGTGCAAAATTACCCAACAACCCAAAACCTGCAATCATCAATAAAACAAAACGACGATGTTTTCTGAACATCATTAAATTAGGAAATTGCTTTTTGTAAGCCAACCAAATAGTAATACCAAGAGCTGAAATAGCCAATCTCGACCAAGCTAATGTCAATGGATCAACAACCACTAGCGCATATTTCATTGCAATTGGCACAATGCCCCACATCACTGCGGTTAACATGGCAAGTGCAAAACCTAATTTAACATTTTGCTGCTTTATCATATCACCATCAATTTTATATTAACTTCAAGAAATGAAAAAAGCCCCACAATAATTGTGAGGCTTCCAAAACTTTTTGAACCGTTTATGAATTAACTGTTAGCAACTACACTAACATAACGACGATTCTTAGGTCCTTTAACTTCAAACTTTACTTGTCCATCAATTAAGGCAAATAAGGTATGATCACGACCACAACCTACATTAGTGCCTGGGTGGAATTGAGTTCCACGTTGACGAACTAAAATGTTACCAGCAAGAACTTCTTGACTACCATAACGTTTAACACCTAAACGTTTACTTTGGGAATCACGACCATTACGTGATGAACCACCAGCCTTCTTATGTGCCATTGTTCGATACTCCTATTAAGCGATTGCAGTGATCTTCACATCAGTGAACCACTGACGGTGACCTTGTTGTTTACGATAGTGTTTACGACGACGGAATTTAACAATTTTCACTTTATCGCCACGACCGTGTTCAACAATTTCTGCTTTAATTGTTGCACCTTCAACAAACGGAGCACCAACTTTGATGTCTTCACCATTTGCTACCATTAAAACTTTATCGAAAACAACTTCTGCGCCTGTTTCGACTTCAATTTTTTCCAAGCGAACGACTTGTCCTTCGCTAACTCGGTGTTGTTTACCACCACTTTGGAAAACTGCGTACATACTTAACTCCGCAATAAAAAGCAGACGATTACTTGATTAAACATATATGTCTGCGTGATTAATCTTATAGGGCGTGAATTTTACGCAAATTTTATTCTTGTTGCAAGCGCTGTTTAACAAAAGATCGCAAAAAGTTACAAAAAAGATCAGATAGATACTCTTTTCAAGCTACAATAACCATAAATTACTATTTAGCTAAAATAAAATTACAAAATAATATTGAGTGTTTATATGTCGAAAATAAAAATTCGCCCCACCGAATCAATTATTAATCGTTTAACACTATTACTGTTCTGTTTAGGTGCTATTGCTTTAATCGCTTTATCGTTTTCAATCCAGGTAGCCAATGATACAAAAGGTGGGGCATATATGGTTAATCAATTAGGCTTACTAAGAATGAAGAACTACCAAATACTAACAATGGTTCCACTCAATAAGAAAGATTATGATAATTTAAATATTTTTATTAATCTTTCTTCATCACAAAAACATTTAACGCTTTTAAAACGCTATAATTTAATTAATGAATTTAATCAGTTAGAAACTGATTGGAATACTCGACTTATTACTAAAATACAGCAAGCACAAAAAATCGATGAAATAAGAATTGATATTGAAAGCTATGTTGCTCGTATCAACCATTTGGTAGATAAGATTGATCAAAAAACCGAAAACAAAATTTATTATATTTCTCAAGTACAACAATTATTTATTGTTATTATCGTAATTTTTTTAGCTGTTCAAATTTATTACTTACGTTACTACCTTCTTGCACCATGGCAAAAATTAGTTAGTATGGCTGAAGCAATTTCTAGCCACAATTTTAAAGCGCGTTTTAATATTAAAAGCAGAAAGAATGAATTTGATCTTTTAGGGCTAGCTTTTAACAAAATGTCCGAGCAAATTGAATCACAATATTTATTGTTAGAAAAACAAGTTGCAGAAAAAACAGCTAAATTACAACAAACCAATAAAATTGTTTCATTTCAATATCAAACAATTAAGCAACTACATACTTCAGAGCCATTGTGTGAACGTTTTCTAAAAATACTACACAAATTAGAAGATTTAGTACCATTAACTCAATTTAAAATCCGTTTTTATGAATCAAATGATCCTGAGCATTATCAACAAATCAGTTACGATAATGAGCAAAAATTACCTTATTGCCAAAATTCTAAATGCAAAGCTTGTTTAATCTCATCAAAATCTTATCAAAAAAATAACTTTCAACGCCATTGGCACCTTCAAGAAAACGGGGAAAAATATGGGATATTATTTGCTTTGCAGCCAAAAAATATCATATTAACCAATGAACAAGAAAACTTAATTGTGGGAGTTATCGAGCAAATGACTACTGCAATGAAGCTCGATAGACAAATTGAACAACAAAAACAATATTTATTAATAAAAGAACGCTCAGCAATGGCCAGAGAGCTGCATGATTCCATTGCTCAATCTCTATCTTGTTTAAAAATACACCTCAGCTGCTTACAAATGCAATCAGATTTAACATCACAAAGCAGTATTGATTTATTGGCAACAATGCGTAAAGAAGTCAATATAACCTACTCTCAACTAAGAGAACTAATTACCTCTTTTCGCTTACGCCTTAACCAAACGGGTTTTTATGCAAATTTAATGGAATTAATTGAGGAATTTAATCAAAAATTACAATTCAATATTCAGTTTGAATATTTATTGCCGCTGAATATTATCAATAGTAAATATGCATTTCATTTATTACAAATTATTCGTGAAGGACTAAATAACATATATAAACATGCTAAAGCCACACAGGTTATTGTCAGTTTAAAAATTGATGATCATCAAATTATTTCTGTCTGTATTGAGGATAATGGCATTGGTTTACAAAACAATATTAAACAGGATAATAGTTATGGTCTAATCATTATGCGTGATAGAGTTGAAATACTAAATGGTAATTTAACAATAAACAGTCCTCCCCACAAAGGGACACAAATTATGATAGCATTTAAGGTTAATAAAACCATTTCATTCAAAGCAATAGAAGAGTAAAAATGGAACAAATAAATTGCTCAATACTTCTTATTGATGATCATCCAATGTTAAGAAATGGCGTAAAACAGCTGATAAATACAGTCAACCATTTTGACATTGTGGGAGAAACTGGCTCTGGAATAGAAGGCGTTAAATTAGCCGAAGAGCTTGATCCTGATATTATTCTACTTGATATCAATATGCAAGATGTTAATGGATTAGAAATATTACGCTACTTGCGTGAAAAAAAAATATCGAGTCGCATTATTATGTTTACAGTATCAGATGCAAAAGAAGATATAATCACCGCACTAAAAACAGGTGCTGATGGCTATTTATTAAAAGATATGGAGCCTGAAGATTTTCTAAAATCACTACAAGAAATCTCGATTGGAAAGCTAATTATGGATAATGCTATTTCACATATTATCCTCAATTATATGCGTAATAACGAACAACTAACTACAAAACAAATGCATGATGTCAGTTTATTGACACCAAGAGAAAATGAAATTTTTAATTTATTAGTACAAGGACTACCAAATAAGCTAATTGCAAAAGATTTAGGTATCGTTGAAAGCACAGTCAAAGTACATATCAAAAGTATATTCAAAAAACTTAATTTTAAATCAAGAATGGAAATGACAGTATGGTATTTACAAAGTAAGGAATAAACGTATACATTGAAAAATAAAATATATCTTGTTCAGCGATGCACCAGATAAAATCATTTATTCAACAGAATAACAAACATCACAAAACGGAGTATAGCATTTAAAAAATATAGAAAACTACCATGATCTATTATAGAATTAGATTAAAAAACAGCCACTATTTATAATAATAAAAATACCAAATCTAAACTAGGAATATTTGAAATGCCAATATTGATAAATGCTTATTCTACAGTCACTCATCCACCAGCCATTAATTTTCCCTGCGAGCGTCTATACCATCGCGGATTGGATGATTCTGAGTTGACGAAACACCTTGATGGTTTTATCGGTTATGTCATGCAAGCAGGAGATGGGCAGATGAATTCACGCCGTTATGCTTTGTATCGCCATATCCAACGAGTTAAACATCAATTTACCTTTGAGATTGAAGAAGATAATTTCAATGAATTTACCACTTGGGGCTGGCAGGCGAATGCAATTATATTTATGCCTGATGGAACTATTCGGAATCCTGACGGAGATGTATTACAAGATCCTGATGGTAACATTGATTTAGATGTAATCGTCCCTTATCCACTAGAAGCATTAAAGCGAAAAACAAAAACTGAACAGTATTTAGCCAAATTGGGGTTGCATACACCTACACATTTACCACCGGTTATTGCCGAATCGGAAGTAATACTTAGAACATCTGACGAAGTAGCTAAACGAGCCTTAGCAATAATGTTAACAGGTATTCAGGCTGAAAGTTTTAGAGAAAATGATCCAATTAATCCGATGGAATTTAAAGAACGTTGTCCAATGGGGTTTGAGGCTTTATCAAATAATGAGCGTGACTTTATTTATAGCGGGCAGCCGACAGAGCAAGATGTGATAGATATGTCTTGGAAATACGAAG
The DNA here is from genome assembly GCF_024104075.1 of Gilliamella sp. Classification (NCBI taxonomy): domain Bacteria; kingdom Pseudomonadati; phylum Pseudomonadota; class Gammaproteobacteria; order Orbales; family Orbaceae; genus Gilliamella; species Gilliamella sp. The sequence goes on from NZ_JAGGHR010000005.1 coordinate 54,673, forward strand.
CATTATTACCTTTACAATGGGCTATCAATTGGCAATCTGAGCTCCCTTTTGCTGATACTATCTGCGATGTTTCATCGTTAGTTGACCAAGGAATGCAACATAGTGGACAAGATTTTTCAACCGTGGCCTTAAGACCAGTTAGTGAATTGTTGGATGCTTTAGATTTACACTACCGCTTACATTGGATAACCACAGATTTTCGAATGAAAGATAAGCAACCTCCCGCATCGATTATAAGTGATGTTATTCAAGAGCGTCATTATGCTTTAAATTGGTTAACCAATTTTGAAAATGCTGATTGGGATGATGTCGATACACCAACCTAATATTTTCATCTTCTCATTTGTTGACATCATATTTAATATGGTGTCAAAGTTCTAAATATTAACCATAATATCAAAGCTAATAAATAGTTTAAACTTTCGTTTTCTATCTTTTTAAATCGCTAAATATTTGCTGATTATGTCACATCACCATAAAAAGAATTAACACGATCCTTACCAAAATATTATACATAGCCCCCTCTATCATTTTTTTATTTTGATAATATTGTTGTTCATATTGTTCTAGCAATACCTAGTTCTTGGCTGAACAACCACGCATACAATAATAATAGATTTCAATATATTTAAATAGTGCTTTATTGGCTAGCATCCTCGGTCACTGCGAACGAGCATATTTTTAAGAAAGTAGCGCCGAAACAAAGCTTGCTTTAATGTATTACAGACTAAATGACGGTCTAGGTAACGACTCGTTTGCCTAGCTTTTCGATATTATGAAAGTTAATATTCCCCCATAAAATCGTTCAGGTAGCGTATTGATTTTATTAAAGTTTTTATATTTAATGTTTTTGTAAAATCAAATACTTATAGTTTGCTTTATGTTTTTATTACGATGTTTTTTTGGATTATTTACCACTCTTACAAATTGCTGACAACTGCAACAGGATAGCAAAGAGACCATTTTATCCCAGCTAAAGCCAAAAATTGCTAAGAAAATCGCTCTATCTTCTTAGCTCATACATTGCTACTAAAACTATTTAAAGCAAAAGCTCAAAACGTCCGAAACTATACCGAATAAAAACAACCATTAAAGTTTACTTTTTTTAATAGATTGTCTGCTATTGAGAATATAATTCCCCCCAGCAGTCAAGGACTAAATCCGAAAGGCTAATTAGCAGCACAAAGTCCATTCCTACTAGCTCTCCCACCGAGCACATCACCGTCGTCCGAGTCAACACCGAATAAGTAATTATTTCCAGTATCACTTGTCCAGTAGTTGCGACTAGCAAAATCTGCGTTGGTATAACGGCTCATATCTCCCCACTCAGTAAAAAAGCCTACGCCAATTCGACGCTGGTAATGATTACCAGATGATGATGGGATGGCACCGACAGAACCTTGACACCAGTGACCTGACCACTTACCGGAACAAACCGCATTAGTTAAATCCCTTACCTGTGGAAAACGATAACCTAAATGGCTACACCAAGAAGCTTGTTTAGAAGCGTCAGTCGCTCGAAATCCACGATTAACGAACCATTGCTTCAACACAAACCCATACTTGACAACCACACTACCTTGACTATCTCTACCCACTAACTCGAATGTTTGAGGCAAGGTTGGCTTGCTAATTGGACTTGGGGAATCTGAGCTTTTTTGGTTATCACTTGCCCTAGGACCCGTTAACGTAACGCGCATTACCTCTACTGAATGATTGGATATCCAATTATCGCCTGCATTTGGTAACGTCCTTGTCACAGTAGCTGTTATTCCCCCATGTGTAACAGGAGTCCAAGTCAACTGACTACCTCCACCTATGTCTAAATCAAAGTACAAACCATCTGCACCTGTTGTCGGAAAATTTAATTCGTAAAATGTTGGATTAGTTGATTGAACTAGAAATCCTTTAGTTGGATTCCAAATATTAGCTGGACCAGCGTAATCACCTGCACCATAGGTTAGATTTGGTCTTACATGACAGATTTTAGGAGGTAAATTTGGGCTGATGTAGTACTCCACCGATTGACGGTGGAAATAATTTGTATCTGGTACACCGTACTGTGTTTTTAAAGACCCCTCTGTACTACTTAATATCACCTTATAAGGTGCTTTACAAATATCTAAAATATCATTACGACTAACAGCATTACCATTTTTATCGGAAAAATAAGCAGATAGATTTCCTTTTGCGGTTACGCCATTTATTCCCTGACCATCACCATCATCATCGCCCCAATAATGATAAGTGTTCACTATATCATTTAAACTGACTGAATCAACTGATGAGGGAATCAACATGTGAATATCACTTAAAGTACTTCCTTTAGGTAAAGTTATTGGATTTGTTACGCTTGATGTATTGGTTGATGGAGTAACTATTGTTCCATCCAATAGAGTGATATTCAATAAATCATCGGTTGTGATCGCTTTAGTTTTACCACCATCAAATGTTAAATATGGTGCACTACCTTGTATAACATTACTAGTATGCGCAGTTAATGCCTGCAAATTAGGCGAATACGGCAATAACAACAATGGCACTAATACCAACGTTTTTTTTGTAGATAATTGTATGGATAATTTCGATGCTAAAAATGAAGTAAGTGTAAAAACTCGTCTAACGTGGTTATTTAATAAATTTAAGACATAGGTTTGCCAGTGCTGGTGTCTGGTGTCTGGTGTTGATAAGTATACTGCATAACATCCCTTTTGTAAAGTAATGTATTGTTTTATTTTATTTTTTTAACGATCTATAATCTATAAAATATAGCTGAATTAATTCTAATTTTTAAAATTATAATGTTTAAAAAAAATTTGGCTACATTTTTAACTAAAAATTTTGTAAAGATTTATTAAGATACTTGATTTTTTTTGGATGTGCTGAGTTTCGATCGTTTTTATCTTGTGATAAAACACACTCGGCTCAATAAAACAGAGTATTATAAAAAAAATGAAAAATAGAAGAATTAAATTCCATTAACTCTTTTCCTTCATCAGGATGTGCTGTCACCTAAGCGAAATTAGCACGCCAAATAATAATATTTGGTAAATTATTGATATAAATGTTATTTCTTTCACGAAAAACTAAAATTTAAACACAGATTTTTATCTGTACTATTTCAATCAATTACGCCATAATGTTATAAAAATAACAGTGCTTGGCTATATTTGTTATTTTTATAACATCCCTATTTATTTACAGACTAACAATATTTAATTAAACATTATTACAAAGACATTTTAAGGATCTCGTTATGAGTTATGCAAAGTATATCGATCATACTTTACTTGCAATGAACGCAACAAAAGACCAAATAACTAAACTCTGTGAAGAAGCTAAACAATATCATTTTTATTCAGTTTGTGTAAATTCAGGCTATGTTCCTTTAGTGGCTAGTTTACTAAAAGGTAGCGACGTAAAAGTGTGTTCAGTCGTTGGCTTTCCTTTAGGTGCAATGCTAACTAGCGCTAAAGCCTTTGAAACCGAAATGGCGGTTAAAGCAGGCGCGCAAGAAATCGATATGGTTATTAATGTGGGTTGGTTAAAAAGCAATGATTGGGATGCGGTTAAACAAGATATTGAGGCGGTATTTAATGCTTGTGGTGCTGTGCCATTAAAAGTGATTTTAGAAACTTGTTTATTAACTAAAGACGAAATTGTTAAAGTTTGTGAAATTTGTAAGCAAATCGGTGTTGCTTTTGTTAAAACCTCAACAGGGTTTAGTGTATCTGGCGCAACGGTTGAGGATGTTAAGTTGATGCGTGATACCGTTGGCAATGAGATGGGCGTTAAGGCATCGGGTGGTATTCGTGATCGTCAAACGGCTGAAAAAATGGTTCAAGCGGGGGCTTCGCGTTTAGGGGCTAGTGCTGGTATTGCGATTGTTTCTGGTGATGTAACTTCGACCAGTGATTATTAATCAATGATATCAATTAATAAGCTACTTATGTAGCTTGTTATTATTGATTTATAGGATCAGCATGGAAACACAATCACAAAAAAGAGTGAATGATCTTATTCAACTTTTAAAAAAAACAGATAAGATTCATTTAAAAGAAGCCGCTAAGTTGTTGGCTGTTTCAGAAATGACCATTCGCCGAGATTTGAGCAATGTTGGTTGTTCCCTAAGTGTTTTGGGTGGCTATGTTGTTAGTGATGCTCGTCATCAAATTACCCCGTATTTTTTGTCAGACCAACAAGATAAACAGGTTTATGAAAAACAATATATTGCCAATATAGCTAGTAAATGCATTGTAGAAAACGATACCGTCTTTTTTGATTGCGGTACGACTATTCCTTTTATTATTGATGCCATTGATGATGAAATAACTTTTACTGCTATCTGTTATTCATTAAACGCATTTTTAGCATTACAAAATAAATCTAATTGTAAGACAATTTTATGTGGTGGTCATTATCAGGCTAATAATGCGATTTTTAGCACTATTGGACAGCATAGTGAATTAAATTCGATTTGCCCAAATAAAGCTTTTATTTCGGCCGCGGGGATTGATATTAAGCAAGGCGTAACGTGTTATCATTTTGATGAGCTTAATATGAAGCGTGCAGCAATACAACGTTCAGGTCAAGCTATGTTAATTGCGGATCATACTAAGTTTGATCAAGTTAGGCCAGCTTTTATTGGTGGGTTAACTTTGTTTAATCAAATTATTACAGATAAAGTGCCAACCAAGGAATTTATTAATTTTTTAGCTAATCATAATATAGATTTAATGTATTAATATGAAAAATATCACAATTTTAGGTTCGACAGGTTCAATTGGTTGCAGTACGCTAGCGGTTATTGCTCAAAATCCACATCTATTTAAAGCTTATGCTTTAGTAGGAGGTAATAATGTTGCCAAAATGACTGAGCAATGTCTGGCTTTTAAGCCTAAATACGTTGCCATGGCAACGGCGCAAGCCGCGACAGAGTTAAAAGCAAATCTTGCTAATTTAAAATTGGATATTGAAGTGTTAAGTGGTGAACAAGCCATTTGCGACTTAGCGCAGTTGCCCGAGGTCGATCAAGTGATGGCCGCAATCGTTGGAGCCGCAGGATTAAAACCAACTCTTGCTGCGATTAAAAAAGGTAAGCGTATTTTGTTGGCCAATAAAGAATCGCTAGTAACCTGTGGACATTTATTTATGCAAGCGGTTAAAGAGTATGGTGCTGAGTTGTTGCCGGTAGATAGCGAACATAACGCTATTTTTCAAAGTTTACCAACGACGGTACAGCATGATTTAGGTTTTGCTAACCTTGCTGAGCATGGTATTACTAAAATCGTGTTAACAGGTTCTGGCGGACCATTTCGTGATTGGGATTTAGCTAAACTGGCACATGTCACCCCCGAGCAAGCGGTTGCTCACCCTAATTGGTCGATGGGTAAAAAAATATCTGTTGATTCAGCAACGATGATGAATAAAGGGCTGGAATATATTGAAGCTCGTTGGCTATTTAATGCTAGTGCCAACGAAATGGAAATTATTATTCATCCGCAATCAATTATCCATTCAATGGTACGTTATCAAGATGGTAGTGTGATAGCTGAGCTTGGTGTGCCTGATATGTGCACGCCAATTGCTTATGCCATGTCTTACCCCGATCGTGTTCCTTCAAGCGTACCACCTTTAGATTTTACGCAAATTTCGTCGTTAACATTTAAACAACCTGACTTTGACCGTTATCCATGTTTAAAATTGGCAATCGATGCCTTTAATCAAGGCCAAGCGGCTACCACGGCGCTCAATGCCGCCAATGAAGTTGCGGTTGAAGCATTTTTGCAACATAAAATTGGTTTTATGGATATTGCTAAAAATGTATCAAAAGTATTAGATCAATTGGCTTTCCCTGAGCCATCGACAATTGATGATGTTTTTATGATAGATCAATGGGCAAGATCACAATGTAGTCGGTGTTAAATGCTATTTGATTTTATAAACAGTAATTTAACTAAATAGTTGAGTTATTAAATAGTTAAATTACTGAGTAGTTAAGTTATTGAGTGGTAAAGGGCAGTCAATAACAATTATATTTTGAAACTATTGTGCTCAATCTTGCTGCCCTATTAGTAAGTTTTTACTATTTTTATTATGCCATTTGTTTTGCTGTTAATGTTGGATTATCGCTAATAAATGATTGTAAAAATGTACTATCAGGTAGTGCAGTTAATGCGCCTTTTTTGGTTGTAGCTAAGGCTCCACAAGCACTGGCAATGGTCATCATGCTTTCTAACATCAGTTTATCATCAGGCATGCCTGATGATGCAATACTGCTGAGTAATCCTGCGACAAAAGCATCACCTGCACCGGTTGTATCAACACTATTTACATGGTACGAATCAAACGAAAATGTTTTGCCTTGCCATAATACAATGCTGCCATCTTTACCTTTGGTAATTAATTTTAATGATGCTTCATAGTGTTGTTGTAGTTTATTTAATGCTTCACTCCAATCATTGCTTTGAGTTAACCAAAATAGTTCTTCGTCTGATAGTTTGAGGATATCAGCATCATGACAAAATTGGGTAATGGTGGTGCGCATTTCGTCTTTATTGGCCCACATCTGTTCGCGCAAGTTAACATCAAAGCTGATTAGGCCATTTTTAGCGGTAAGCTGTTCAATCGCAATTTTAAGTGTTTGACGGCAGGTGTGGCCAACTAGCGCCAAAGAGCAAAAGTGTAAAATATCTTGGTTAAAATTAGGAATTGCTTGCTGAGATAAAAATTGATCAGCTGAAGGTGAAACCAAAAAAGTAAAACTACGTTCACCGTTTTTTCCTAAATCAACAACCACAGTACTTGTTCGATGATGTTCATCTTTTTCAAGGCTTTGGCAATCAACGTTATATTGGCGGAATGTGGTTTCCATAAAATCACCAAAAGGGTCATTACCAACACGACCAATAAACGCTGAAGACAGTCCTAATTTTGCAATACCAATTGCAACATTTGCAGGTGCGCCACCAGCACATGCTTTATAATTCATATCACCAAATGGCAATAAATCAATAACGGCATCCCCAAGGGACCAAACTTTAGTATTATTCATTTTTTAACTCGATTATAGTCAGTTACTGCGGTAATCTAGTATAGAGACAGATTACTTGAGTTTTTTGAAATATGTCATCTTTTTACTTTTTAGTAAAGTCATTAATAGTTAATCTGTTGTTGAATTTATAATAGTCATTTTTTAAAAGTCCATCATAGACTAAATCATTTGACAAAAAATTCATTGTTAACGTTAAAAATATGTGACTATCATCACATATTTTATCGCTAATTTCATTAACAGTTAACGTTAACAATTAAATTAAGATACTATTAAATAAAGGTATCTAATATTGGATAAAAAAGGGGTTTTTATGTCTACTGCTATTGATAAAGCCAATCTATCTGTTAAAAATTTAGAAAAAGTAATGAATAAACAATATTATCCACATTTTCATTTAGCTCCACCAGCTGGTTGGATGAATGATCCTAACGGTTTGATTTACTTTAAAGGTCAATATCATGCCTTTTATCAGCATCATCCTTATGATGAAAATTGGGGACCAATGCATTGGGGACATGTTGTTAGTGATGATTTAGTCACATGGCGAAGGTTGCCAATAGCTATTGCTCCCGATCAAGAATTTGATAAGTCAGGCTGTTTTTCTGGATCGGCCGTAGATAACAATGGTGAGTTATGCTTAATTTATACTGGTCATATTTGGTTGAGTGGCCAAGGTTATGATGAACAGATTCGACAAAGCCAATGTCTTGCAACTAGTAAAGATGGCATTCATTTTGAAAAGCAAGGCACAGTACTTATACCCCAAGACGGAGTAATGCACTTTCGCGATCCTAAAGTGTGGCAACAAGATGGTAAATGGTGGATGGTTGTTGGTCAAAGAACGCCAAATAATGTTGGTCAAGTTTTACTATTTAGATCTGATGATTTAAATGAATGGCAATTGGATCATGTTGTAGTGAGTGATATCGATCCTGATGTTTATATGCTTGAATGCCCTGACTTTTTTCCACTTGGTGATAAATGGGTTTTGATGTTTTCACCACAAGGGTTGAAAGCAAAAGGTTATCAGTATCGTAATCAATTCCAATCAGGCTATATAGTAGGTAATTGGCAACCTGGGCAGCAATTTTCAATAGTTAGACCTTTTCAAGAAATGGATTTTGGACACGATTTTTATGCACCGCAATCATTTCTTGCCGCTGATGGACGTCGTATTATTTTTGCTTGGATGGATATGTGGCAGTCAGCCATGCCAAGCAAAAAAGATAAATGGGCAGGCGCATTTACACTTCCTCGTGAACTGATTTTAGATCAAGATAATAAAGTCAGAAATCGCCCAATAAAGGAACTTGAAGCATTGCGCGAAAAGCCAAAATCATTTGGTGAAATAACGCTCAATAGTGAACTTAAAAATACCAATATTGAGTCAATTTGTTGTGAACTTTGTGTTGAGTTTGATCTAAAAGAAAGTGATGCTGAGCGTTTTGGTTTGCAACTTGCTGCCACTGAAAATGGTAAACAAGCAACATTACTATATGTTGATTTACAATCTAATCGTATTGTTCTTGATCGTAGTTTATCTGGTCTTGAATTAACTGGTTATCGTAGCGTACCATTACCAGAAAGCCAAAAATTAACTTTACATGTGTATGTTGATGCTTCATCTGTAGAAGTATTTGTTAATGGTGATTTATATAGCCTTTCGAGCCGTATCTATCCAAAATTACCAGCGGAGCGAGTAGTTAATTTATTTGCTGAAAATGGTAGCGCCAAAATAACCAAATTAGATAGCTGGCAGTTAAAATCTATTTATGCGTAATTGATGATTGAATTGATCGCCATTGGGCGGTCAATTTATTTAAGTAAGTTATAATGAATTCCTTTCTAAATAAGGTGATGCTACCTGTATTATCTGTTTTTGGTTTTTGTTATTAATTATATGTAAAGCTGCTTGTTCTCCAATCTCATAATGAGGCAATTGCACTGTTGTCAGTGGTGGATAAAATAGTTCACCAGTACCTACCATGTTATCGTAACCTAATACAGCCACATCAGAAGGAATATGAAGTCCTTGACCGAGTAAATATTGATAAGCAACAAAAGCTATTCGATCATTACCACAAATTAATACATCAAAATCGGGTTTTTTATTGCAATGTTGTTTCAGTATATCAACCGTCATCATATATTCTTGAGCAAGATCATCTGATAAAGTTGAGGTATGGTAACTAGTAATCTTATTTAAATTGTAACCCGCATCTAACCACGCTTGCTCAACAGCTTTACGTCTAGTTTTTCCTGCTAATGTGGTTTCTGATAAATAGATGCATAATGGTTTTTTATAGCCTTTCTTTATTACTTGTTGCATGGCTTGATATTGACCCAAATAGTCATTTGGAATATAGCAAGCTAGTTGTTTTGAATCACTTATACAGTTGGCTAATACAACATTTTTATCTAATAACTTTTCAGGAAGTTCAACTTTTCTTAATCCCATTGTGGTATAGATAATACCGTTAGGGCGATATGATAGCAGGGTGTTTATTGCATGATCGGGATCTTTATCATCAAATAAATTAACTATAAAGGTATTCCAGCCATGATCTTGTGCAGTCTTTTCTATGGCTTGTAGTAATTCTACCGAAAATGGCGTCATTGCTGTTTCTAATGCCAAAACACCAATTGCACTTGGTCCTGACTTATCACCACGAATCTTCCTTGCCGATAAGTCAGGTACGTAATTAAGGTGCTCAATAGCTTGTTTAACGCGCTTGTAAGTTTCTTTATTTAATTTTTCAGGGTTATTTATTGCGCGTGAAACCGTCATCAATGAAACAGATGCTAGCTTTGCAACATCCTTAAGTGAAGCCATAGTTAAATCCTTTTGTTTAACAAGATAAAAATGATTATCAGCCATTACTATGCATGATGATACCACAAATAGAAATGATAAAAAGTGTGAGGTAAGTAACATTTATGACAATTGGTTCTATCTATTTAGTATCAAATATGACAATAATGTTAACATTAACATGTTAACGTTAAACTTCATCGATTTTCAACAATATAAGAGTAATAAACATGAATATGATAAAAAATAGAAACTATTGGTTCTCGTCTGGTTACCTTATTACTTTTTATGCTGCGTGGTCGCTGTGGTGGTCTTTTTACGCAATTTGGCTAAAAAGTAAAATTGACTTATCAGGTGAGCAGTTAGGTATTGTTTATGCGGCTAATTCTGCCGCAGCTATGTTTTTCATGATTTTCTATGGCATTATCCAAGATAAATTACAAATAGGTAAAGCCGTAGTGACCTTCCAAAGTATTATCATGGTTCTTATTGGCCCTTTTTTAATTTATGTGTATGAGCCTTTATTAAAAAATGATTTTATTTGGGGTGTTTGTATCGGTGCACCAGTTTTAAGTGCTAGCTTTATTTCGGGCAGTGCTTTGATTGACTCTTTTATTGAACGTATTAGTCGATTATTTGGCTTTGAATTTGGTCCTGCTCGTTTTTGGGGATCATTTGGTTATGCTGCTGCAACGTTTGTTGCGGGTATTTTATTCGGCATTGATCCTCATATTAACTTTTGGATGGCGTCGGGTGTTGCGGTTATCTTTTTCACCATTAATATGATATTTAAGCCAAAACAATATCAAGCATCACCAACTGAAAATAACGATACTGCTTTAGTAGAAAAAACAACGACTATACCAACAATGGGCGAAATCTTATCGCTGTTTGGTTTGCAAAAATTTTGGTTGTTTGTGTTGTTTGTTATTGGTACTTATAGTTTTTATACTATCTATGATCAGCAGTTATTTCCTAATTTTTATACTGGTTTCTTTGAAAAACCAGAAGATGGCTATCAAGTTTACGGTTATTTAAATTCCTTCCAAGTCTTTTTAGAAGCAACTTGTATGATTATTGCTCCTTATTTTATTAACAAAATGGGAGCTAAAAAATCGCTATTAGTTGCTGCACTAGTTATGATTTGCCGAATTGCATTATCTGCAACGTTAGATAATATTTATCTGATATCATTCGTTAAGTTATTTCATGCAATTGAAATTCCATTATTTATTTTGGCAATGTTTAAATATATTGTAGGTAATTTTGATGCTCGGTTATCTGCTACACTTTATTTAGTTGGTTTTAATATTTCATCAAATCTTGGCGTTATTGTGTTGTCATGGTTTGTGGGTAAATTATTTGATAATACAGGATATGCGACAACATTTTATGTGCTCGCAGGTGTTGTTTTGATTACTTCGATAATAGCTATATTTACTTTAAGTGACGAAAAAAGAGCAAAACAACAATGATTTTAAATTAGCTCTAATAATTATAAAAATGGGGACATATTGTTTCCATTTTTCTTTTTATTGATGTCAAATCAATACAATCCTTGCTTCTAAGGAAAGTTTGCGAAACAATATTAGCAATTTAGATAATATGTATAGGGACTTGTAGTGAACGATGTAAAAGTAGTTGTTAAACCCGAGATGTTATGGCAAACCATTCGACAAGAAGCCTCTGAGTTAGTTGAAAGCGAGCCGATGTTAGCTAGTTATTTCCATGCAACTTTACTCAATCATGAAGATCTGGGGAGTGCTTTAAGCTATATTTTGGCTAATAAGCTTGTTTCTCAGGTTATGCCCGCTATTGAAATTCGTGAAATTGCCCGTCAGGCTTATCAAGCGGACCAAAATATTATTCAGTCGGCTATATGCGATATCATGGCTGTTTATATTCGCGATCCAGCCACTAATTACTATTCAACACCACTTCTTTATTACAAAGGATTTTTATCCTTGCAAGCTTATCGAATTGCACATTGGCTTTGGAAGGAAAACCGTAAATCATTGGCTATTTTTTTACAAAGCCAAATTGCGATTGTATTTGGTGTTGATATTCACCCTGCGGCAAAAATTGGCTGTGGAGTAATGTTTGATCACGCAACAGGTATTGTGATTGGAGAAACAGTAGTAATTGAAAATGATGTTTCTATTTTACAATCGGTTACATTAGGCGGAACGGGTAAAGAAAATGGTGATCGCCATCCAAAAATTCGTGAAGGGGTGATGATTGGAGCTCACTCAACGATTTTAGGTAATATTGAAATAGGTAAAGGTGCTAAAATTGGAGCTGGTTCTGTTGTGTTAGATCCCGTACCTCAGCATACAACCGTTGCAGGTGTACCAGCCAAAGTGGTGGGTTGCCCTGATTGCGAAAAACCAGCGTTAAATATGGATCAAGATATTTAATTGTTATTAGATAATAAAAAACTCCGTTGATAAACACAGACGGAGTTTTTAATAATTGATTGGCTACTTATTGTTAAGATTTACATCCATTGTTGGGTATGGAATATTAATATTATTTTCAGTTAATCCATTTTTGATATTTTCAAGCAGCTCACCTTTTACCGCACCATAATTTTCGTTTAATGTCCAAACTAACACATTAAAATTCATCGATGACGCATCTAAAACATCTAATCGAATGGTAGGCTCTTTGGATGTTAATATATTATTAGTTTTATCAACTGCTTGCTTTAACACTTGATAGACTTTTTGAATATCTGAATCATAACCAACATTAACCACCAAATCTAAACGTCTTTCTGGTAAGCGAGTATAGTTGATAATATTAGCACTTACTACTTGGCTGTTAGGAATTATAACTAGTTCATTGGTTGGTGTAACAATAGATGTTGAGAAAATTTGTATAGAATCAATAATACCTTGCTGACTATTGATTATTACCGTTTCACCGACTTTAAATGGGCGAAAAATAATTAAAATCACTCCAGCCGCAAAGTTAGATAGTGAACCTTGTAACGCTAAACCAACAGCTAAGCCAGCCGCACCAATCACTGCAACAATAGATGCTGTTTGTACTCCTAATTGACCTAAAACAGCAACCAATGTCATTACAATAGTCGCATAGTATGCTAATGCACTGACAAATTTAACAACAGTTGGATCAACGTGTCGATTTGATAATATTCTTTTTAATTGGTTGCTAATAAATCTAGCGATAGTTCTACCAATCACAAAAATAACAATGGCAAAGCAAAAATGAGCAATATAGCTAAATACAACCCCATCATATTTTTCAATAAATGAAAGGGTATAATTTAAAAAACCTTCAAAATTCATATTATTATCCTCAGTAATGGGTAATAGAAATTTTTTTTAAAGTATTTTAATTCACAATTGGCTAAACAAGTTGTTTGATTAATAAAGACCAACGTGTATCAAAATTAGTTGTTGGTAGATATTTAAAACCTGAACGAGAATAACGTGCCATCATTCCCTCGCAAAAAGCTAATAATTGGCTAGATAAAATACGTTCATCAGTTATGAAGGCAACACCTTCACGAATTTTTCGCTCGCGTAAAACTTGTTTAATTTGAGTTTCAATTCGTTCAAATAGCTGGCTAATACGTTCTTGTAACTGATCTTGCTCAAACATTAATGCGTGCCCAGTCATAATTCTGGTTAATCCTGGGTTCTTCTCAGAAAACCCTAATATCAAAGCAAGAATAAGTTGTAACCGAGTAAATGTATTTGGCTCTTCATGCATGATCACATTTATACGGGATAACAAGATATCTTCAATATAGACAATTAAACTTTCAAACATTTTTGTTTTACTTGGAAAATGTCGATATAAAGCTGCTTCAGAAACACCTACTGTTGCAGCTAATTTAGCTGTAGTTATTCTTTGAGTGCCTTCATTAGATTCAAGCATTTTTGCCAATGCTTGTAAGATATCTTCTTTGCGATTTCTATTTTTGCTACTCACGATCATTTTTTACCCGAATGTCCAAAACCACCTTCGCCTCGTACTGATTCAACAAATTCATCAACAATGTTAAATTCGGCTTGTACAACCGGAACAATGATTAGTTGGGCAATTCGATCGCCTGCTTCAATCACAAAAGGAGTTTGGCTTCGATTCCAAACAGGCACAAATAATTGACCTTGATAATCCGAATCAATCAAACCCACCAAATTACCAAGTACAATACCATTTTTTGAACCAAGCCCTGAACGCGGTAACACTAATGCCGCTAAACTAGGATCAGCAATATGCATTGATAAACCAGTCGGCGTTAGGATAGTTTCTCCTGGTTTTATTTCGGTTGTTTTATCAAACATTGCTCTTAAATCAATGCCTGCAGATCCTTCAGTTGCATAAGTAGGCAGAGGAAATTCGTTACCTAAACGTTTGTCTAATACTTTTATATCAATTTTTCTTTTCATCATGACTCGCTTTATATCGTGTTATAACAGTTTGAAGTAACTGTGTTGCTAATTGGTTTTTACTGCTTAATGGTAACGTTTGCTCACCATTTTGCCAATACAGTGTTAATGCATTTTGATCGGAATTAAAGCCAATGGCTTTATCGGAAACATCATTAGCACAAATTAAATCTAAGTTTTTTGCGGTTAATTTTTTTAGTGCATAAGCTTTAACATCATTAGTTTCAGCGGAAAATCCTACCACAAAAGGGCGATGTGTTTTTAGCGCTGCGACACTTGCTACAATATCGGGATTTTTAACTAATTCAATCACAAGCTCATCGTTATCGCCCGTTTTTTTAATTTTTTGTGTCGCAATTGTTTTAGCATGATAGTCGGCAACAGCGGCACAAGAAATAAAAATATTTGATTTTTTAGCGTAATTCATTGCTTCATCGTACATCTGTTTAGCGCTTTTAACGTCAATTCGGTTGACATTATTCGGCGTATGTAAATGAACCGGTCCACTAATTAATGTGACATTGGCACCCATTTGAGCAGCGGCGTTTGCAATTGCAAATCCCATTTTTCCTGAACTGTAATTACTAATATAACGAACTGGATCGATTTCTTCGATTGTTGGTCCTGCCGTAATGGTAATTGATATATCTGAAAGCACTGAGGTTGATTTAAAATAGTGGGTTATTTCTTCAACAATAGTGAGCGGCTCAAGCATACGTCCTGGTCCAACATCACCGCAGGCTTGAAAACCACTGTCTGGACCTAAAATTAAGGTATTTCTTGACGCTAATACAGATAAATTATGTTGAGTTGCGGCGGCTTTATACATTTGTTGATTCATCGCCGGAGCAATGGCAATTGGCGAAGATGTTGCTAAACAAATTGTTGATAACAAATCATCGGCAATACCATTTGCCATTTTAGCAATAATATTGGCGGTTGCAGGCGCAATTAATACTAAATCAGCCCATTTGGCAAGTTCAATATGACTCATAGAAAGCTCGGCCGATGGATCAAAGAGATCGCTAGAAACCTGATTGCCAGAAACAGCTTGAAGCGTCATTTTAGTGACAAAATGGCTAGCAGAATCAGTCAAAACAACACGCACTTGTGCGCCACATTTTTTTAAATGACGAACCAGATCAGGGCATTTATAAGCAGCAATGCCGCCAGTAATTCCTAATAAGATACGTTTACCTGTTAGACTCATAAGCCAGCTTCCTTCCTACCAAAATGAAAGCGTTATATTACCACAATTAAGTTAGATAATAAGTAGCTCTTTCGCATTGGCTAATGTTGCGTCTGTAATTTTATCGCCGCCTAATAATCTCGCTAACTCGTTTAATCGCCCATTTTCGTTTAATTTTTGCATATCTGTAGTGGTTTTTTTACCATTAGTTTGTTTACTAACAAAATAGTGTTGGTTAGCTTGTCCTGCAACTTGTGGTAAATGAGTAACGGTAATTACTTGAGTTGATTGTCCAAGCTGCCTTAATAGTTGCCCCACTTTTGCGGCGGTTGGACCGCTGATCCCAACATCGATTTCATCAAAGATTAGAGCTGGCGTATCCATTTTTTGAGCAGTTAACACCTGAATTGCCAAAGCAATACGCGACAACTCACCGCCTGAAGCAACTTTAGCCAGAGGTTGGGGACTTTGTCCTACATTAGTACTAACTAAAAAAGTGACTTGATCAGCACCATCTTCATTTAATCGATTTTCATCAAAAGCAATATCGATACTAAATTGTCCATTGGGCATAGATAATTCATGCATAATAGTGGTCACTTTTTTAGCTAATGTTTTGCTTATCGTTAACCTTTTTTGATGCAATTTTGTAGCAATTTCAACAGCGATTTGATGGTATTTAGTAATATCATTTTTAAGTTGTTCACTTTGTTCATCTTGCTGATTAATTTGTTTAAATTCAGCTAACAAAGTTTGATGTAAATCTGGCAATTCTTCGGGCAAGACATGATGTTTACGCGCCAAAGCAATCTGTTTAGATAACCGTTGTTCTAGTTGCATGACTCGAGCAGGATCAAGTTCTAAACGTTCACTATAATGACGAAGCTCATCGCTTGCTTCTTTAATTTGAATAGATGCCTCTTCCAACATGTTATAAACGTTATTTAACGCTGGATCGAGCGTGGTTAGTTCTTGAACACTATTTTTCACACTGCTTAGTAAATTATTAACGTTATAGTCGTCCGCCTCGTCTAACAACATGACAGATTGCTGGCTTAGATTAATTAACTGTTCGCTATTAGATAACCGTTTGTACTCTTCATCAATTTGTTGAAACTCCCCTTCAATGGGCGAAAATTCATTAAGTTCTTTTAATTGATATTGCAAAAGTTGCATATGTGCATCACGCTCTTGCCTTGTTGTTTCGTATTGCTGGTAAGCCCGTGTTGCTTCTTTCCATTTCTTATAGGCTTGATGCATTTGAGCAAGTAGTGTTGGTTCATTCATATAATGATTTAACAACAACTGCTGATAATCACTGCGTAACAGGCGTTGATGCTCATGTTGCCCATGAATTTGAATCAACATTTGCCCCAAATCTTTTAATTGCGAAATAGGAACAGCTCGACCATTAATAAACGCTTTAGAACGCCCATCTTGATTAATCACTCGGCGCAAAATGCACTCATTGCCCTCATCAAGTTGGTTTTCGCGTAACCAATTAAAAGCCGCTGGCGTATCATCAAGCACAAAACAAGCCGAAATATCAACACGATCAGCCCCATGCCGAATAGATGAAGCATCAGAACGATTTCCTAAACATAATCCCAATGCATCAATAGCAATCGACTTCCCTGCTCCTGTTTCCCCCGTAATAGCGGTCATCCCAGTAGTAAAGTCGACAAGAAGTTGATCTACAATAGCAAAATTATTAATAGTTAGTTGAGTTATCATAATAAATTAATACATAAGGCTAGTTATAATATTGGCAGTATAGCAGTAAAAACACTGTAAATAAATACAGGTTTGGTTTTTTTGTTTTTTGAAATGTTTTGGGGATATCTACAAGCGCTATTTATATGAAATCGAAACTATTTCACCTAGGAGGTATGCAACTTTTTGATGTTATTTACTATTTGGTTTGTCAAAATTACTATCATTTATTGAATTTTGATTTAAATAGTCAATAAATTATTAAAGTTAAATGGGCTTTAAGGACAAAGAAATGTATCTCGATTTTTGTACACGGTTTATGTACATTCCTCTTTTTAAACGATCATATTGTAACTATCCCCTAAAATAGTACAGTAAAAGAGTAGAAAATTCTCTTTATTAACCCACAGAGGATTTAAATATGAAAAAAATGACTGAACATCAGATTGTATCTATTACTAAATATTTTTTCTTAACAATAGGATTCAATGTATAACTTAGAACTCTTACACTTAGTCCTAAACGTTTATGAGCATCAAAAATCAAACTACTACTTAAATTATCTAGCTTCTTATCCATTTTTCTATCTCCCTAAAATGATTAATTAATATAACTGCCTCTCGTTCTACGGTCTTAACAAAACTATTATAAATACGAAGTCTATCTTGAGTCGTCAGACTTTCTATCTGCTGAAAAATACTATTTATGTCATGTTGTATATCTGGTATAAAAGAATGTAATAGTTCATCCATATATTTCTGAGAAGAAAAATGGGGGCCGTAATAAACCATAGCACCATAAAGAAGTGGTTCAAATAAACTATGTCCTTTTAAAGAGGAGTCAAAAGAACCAAATACAATCGATGCGTGTGACATAGAATAAATGCGATTCAAAACCCCATAACTTTTTACAAAAACAATATCTGACAATATATTTTCAATATCGTTACATTCCGATATAACCTCTACTTGATTATTATATTGCTTTTTAATCACCTGAATAAAATCATCAAAAAAATTAATATGTCTGGGCACAAGTATTATTTTATAATCAAGATGAATTAATTTAGATAAAAGAACATTAACAGTATTAAGTTCATTGGGATGAAAATTAGAAATTGCTATTACTTTCCTTTCGGAAGTGATATTTTCAACACCATTAACGCGAATATTTAAGGGAAGTTTGTAGCTAGGCACAACCGACACATTAATATCTGGCATTATATGTAGCAGTTTTGTTCTAAGGTCATCTGTTTGTACATAAGCATTTTTAATTGGCGAAAACATTAACTCTCTATAATACCTGTTACTAAGACGTTGTATTGTTTTATCTGAAATATGACCATTTAAAAGTATCACCTCTCGCTTTAGCATATTCATTACTGCAAGAAAGTTTGGCCAAAAATCATGCTCAATAATTATTGCTTTTTTGATATGAAAGTGACTAAGAAACAAAGTTTGATGAATTAATGAATCAAAAGGAAAATATAATATTTTCAAATTCAGTTTATTCTTATGTAGTTTTTTATAAGCCTGAATAGATGTTACTGTTAATATAATATTTTCATTTGATTCTGGTTCAAATGAATTAATTAAATTAATTGCTGCATCAACTTCTCCTAAAGATATTGCATGAATCATTATACAATTCTTTTTATTCCATCGATGAAACAAAGAAGTAAGAAAATAATGTTGACTAATATGTTGTAAATTATCTCTAGTTTTAATATTTTGTTTACGAGCCTTAATGAAAGAATAAACAGCAAGCACAGGCAAAAATATTAACAAAAACTGAGTGACTATCAATAAACAATATCTAAATAATTTATCCATTTTTTCTCTATCGTTTAAATAAAACTGTAACTATCCCCTAAAATAGTACAGCAAAAAAATAGAAAATTCTCTATGATAAAAGTAAAAGAGGATTTAAATATGAGAAAAATGACTAAACATCAAATCGTAGCTATTTTAAAAGAAGCTGAAGCTGGTATTCCCGTTAAAGAACTTTGCCGTGAATATGGCATGGAGAATTCAACTTTCTATAAATGACGGGAAAAATACGGCGGAATGGAAACTTCAGACATCAAACGCTTAAAGGAGCTTGAAGCCGAAAACCGTAAACTTAAACAGATGTTTGCCCAGCTCAGTTTAAAAGCTCAGCTTCAGGAGGAAATCATAAAAAAGCTCTAGAGTCTACTAAGGCACGGAAAACTTGGGCAGTGCAATTGCAAGAAAGTCATTTCATCACAATAACTTTTACACCAACCCCACTTATTCTTCTTTTATCCCAAATTACACAGGAGTATAATTTATACACCTATTATTATAATTATGGAAAACCCAGTATGTTTGGAAATAAAACAAATCGTCAAGTCATTATTTGGACAACAATCATTGGTGGTTTTATTAGTGCTTTAGTTAAGTGGGGATCCGAGGTTAATATGCCTCCTCGTGTTCCGGGTGAAATTTCGCCTCCAGCGGCACATATTGATGCATGGCTTGGTTGGTTAGGGATTGATTCTCATTCACTTGATTATATTTATCAAACAGCAACTGTTTCTGGTGCGGTAACGCTTTATCACTGGTTATTCAGTTTTGCTTTTGCCTTTGTTTATGTGGCTGGTGCATATTATTGCAACAAAATCCGACTATGGTATGGCGCTGTTTATGGCACGATTATTACTATCTCTATGCATGGTTTTTTAATTCCATTACTTGGCTTTCGTCATCCTGCTTATGATGCCGAAGGTACTGTTGGTTGGTTATGGAATTTAAATGGCTATGAACTTTGGAGCGAAATTTTGGGTCATATCTATTGGGGCGTTTCAATTGAAATTTGTATGATTGCCGTTCTTGCTCATTTTTCAAGACCTATTCGTGGCGAGTGGCGTCAATAATTTAAGTTAAATCACTTAATACTAAATCCTACTATTTAACTATAGTGGGATTTTTTATTTTATTAGTTATAGTTAAAAACTATATTAACCAATAAAAAACTAGAATTATTCAATATCTGTTTTTTTTGTTATCTTCTTTATCACTAAAGAAAGTCGATAAAAAGGAAATAAAAATGAATACTGCTGTTATTGGATATCCTCGAGTTGGTAAGCTTCGTGAACTTAAATTTGCAACAGAAGCCTATTTTAAAGGTAATAAAACACAAGCTGAATTATTAAACGAAGCTAAAGCGCTACGAGCTGAGCATTTAAAACAACAAGCGGCTCAAAAAATTGCCTTTATTTCATCTAATGATTTTTCATTCTATGATGCGGTGTTAGATACAGCGTGTTTACTTAATGTTATTCCAAAACGTTACCAAGATTTAGGTTTACCTGAACTTGACCGTTATTTTGCGATGGCACGTGGTTATCAGGGTGAAAAAGGCGATGTGCGAGCACTCGCTATGAAAAAATGGTTTAACACCAATTACCACTATTTAGTACCTGAAATTGAAGATTCAGTACAAATTAAGTTAACAGGCACTAAACCTTTTGACGAATATCAAGAAGCTAAAGCGTTAGGTGTACAAACCAAGCCGGTTGTGATTGGTGCATTAACCTTTTTTAAATTAGCGCAGTATTTAGGTAAAAAACAGCTTGTTGATTTTAAAGCTGATATTATTAAAGCTTATCAAGACATCATCCAAAAATTCACAACGCTTGGCGCTGAGTGGATCCAAATTGATGAACCCATTTTAGTCACTGACCTAAATAAAGACGATATCGCTTTATTTACCGAACTTTATCAAGCGATTTTATCGGTTAAAGGTAACACCAAAATTGTTCTACAGACCTATTTTGGTGATGTACGTGATTGTTATAAAGAACTTGTCGCTTTACCTTTTGATGGTATTGGTCTTGATTTTGTTGAAGGTAAACAATCATTAGCTTTACTTGAAAACAATGGTTTCCCTGCCGATAAAGTCTTATTTGCTGGTGTGGTAAATGGAAAAAATATCTGGAAAAACAATTACCAAAAAACCTTAGCATTACTTGGTAAAATCAAACAAAAAGCCGCAAATATTGTAATCAATACTTCTTGTTCATTACTGCATGTTCCTTATACATTGCAAAATGAGACCAAATTAACTATTCAACAACGTGCTTATTTTGCTTTTGCACAAGAAAAGCTACAAGAACTTGCTGAACTTGGTCAATTATTTAAGGATGCAAATCCTGAAAATAATGCCGCTTATAAAGCTAACCAAACATTATTTACTCGTGAGCGTGAGGGCGCAAACCAAGCGGTACGCCAAAAAGTGGCCGCATTAAAAGATTCGGACTTTACTCGTTTACCTGAATTTTCAGTGCGTGAAGCAGCGCAGAAAAAGGCCTTTAATTTGCCATTATTACCAACAACCACTATTGGATCATTCCCACAAACACCTGATGTACGTTTAAATCGTGCTAAATTCAAAAAAGGTGAAATTTGCCTGAACGAATACACTGAGTTTAATCAACAAAAAATTGCGCAGTGTATTAAATTACAAGAAGAAATTGGCATTGATGTGTTAGTACATGGTGAATTTGAACGTAATGACATGGTGGAATATTTTGGTGAAAGCTTAAATGGCTTTGTGTTTACTGAAAAAGCATGGGTGCAATCTTATGGTACTCGTTGCGTTAAGCCACCAATTGTTTGGGGTGATATTTCACGCTCAAAACCGATTACTGTTGCATATTCAAAATATGCACAAAGCCTGACAGACAAACCAGTTAAAGGTATGTTAACAGGACCTGTAACTATTCTAAATTGGTCGTTCCCACGAGAAGATATTTCTCAAAAAGAATCGGTATTCCAAATAGCATTAGCAATTGGTGATGAAGTATTAGATCTTGAAGCAGCGGGTATTAAGATCATTCAAATTGACGAAGCGGCATTAAAAGAAAAATTACCACTACGTAAAGCCGATTGGAACAGTGAATACCTTGATTGGGCGATCCCTGCGTTTAGATTGGTACATAGCAAAGTGCAAGCAGATACGCAAATCCACACCCATATGTGTTATAGCGAATTTGCTGACATTATTAAAGATATTGATGCAATGGACGCTGATGTTATTTCGTTCGAGGCTTCTCGCTCTAATTTGCAGTTGATTGACGTACTTAATGCAAACAACTTCAAAACTGAAGTAGGACCAGGGGTTTACGACATCCATTCACCACGTGTACCACCAGTAGCCGAAATCAAAGCAACGATTGAAAAGTTACTAGCGAAGATTGATAACCAAAAATTGTGGATCAACCCAGATTGCGGTTTAAAAACTCGTGGCGAAAAAGAAGTGGTTGAAAGCTTACAACATTTAGTACAAGCCACTTTAGAAGTAAGAAAAACACTGAACTAAGTACTATTTTTACAAAGTCGTTGAGTTTTTTATTAACAAATCAGGCTTTGTTCATAGCCTTACGTTTCCGCCGCCTATTTGGGCGGCGGAAGTGTCAATAAAGGAAATGAGTGACATAACCAATGGATGAAACAAATGAAAACAAATCTACTATTTAATAAAAAAACCGTATTCTCCTTTGAGGTTTTTCCCCCTAAAAAAACCTCACCTCTAGAAACAATTTATAGTACATTGCGTGAACTTGGTTATTTTAAACCTGATTTTATCAGTGTCACTTATGGTGCAGGTGGTAGCTTAAATGGTCAAACCACCATTGATATTGCCCACTCAGTCAAACACACTTATGGCATTGAAAGCGTCGCTCACTTGCCGGGGATCAATTTTGATAAAGCTGAAATGCAAAAAATCCTACACGATCTTAAATGTGCAGGAATTGATAATGTGCTCGCTTTGCGTGGTGACATCAGCCCGAATGTACAACCTAAAGATGATTTTCGATACGCTAGCGAACTGGTGACATTCATTAAAGAAAACGGTGATTTTAACGTGATTGGTGCATGTTACCCAGAAGGACATCTTGAAGCAGCAACACTAAAACAAGATCTGATCCATTTAAAAGAAAAGGTCAATGCAGGTACCGATCAACTTATTTCACAGCTATTTTTTGATAATGACTATTTTTATACATTTTTAGATAAAGCTCGCGATATTGGCATTAATGTTCCAATAGAAGCAGGCATCATGCCAGTGACCAATAAAAACCAAATTGAGCGTATGGTATCGATGTGTGGGGTGAATTTACCTAAAAAATTCAAACAAATGATGGAAAAATACGAACACCACCCAGAAGCATTTCGTGATGCCGGTATTGCTTACGCAATCGATCAGATTGTTGATTTGGTTTCGCAAGATGTCGATGGCATTCACTTATACACCATGAACAATAGCTACATAGCAAGACGCATTAGCGAAGCAGTATCTACATTGCTAGCGGTGCCAAAATTGGAATAGTGAATATAAAAACAGGAAAGTATAAACAATGATTTAGAATTGGTTGCGGGGGCTGGATTTGAACCAACGACCTTCGGGTTATGAGCCCGACGAGCTACCAAGCTGCTCCACCCCGCGTCAAAGAAGTGGCTATATTATAGCAATAAAATAATAAAGCAATACCTATTTAGCTTAAACGCCACATTTTTAAACATTCTTGAGTTAATCTAGATTATTTTCTTACATAAACACAAATTCACTTGAAAGTTTTTAACAAAAATTTTAGTCTCCTCCAAAACCAAAGACAGCAAAATCCAACTACACTGAAAATAGCAATAATTTTATAACCATAGGATTTTAATAAAAAAATCAAGGTAAAAACTTAAATAAAATCAATGCTCTACCTGAACGATTTTGATAAGTAACACACTGATTTTTTTACATCAGTATTTCAGTACACTCAGATAAATAAACAAAAGCCATTAACATTAATATAATGATTAACAAATATCGAGGAGTGATCAACATAATGCTACTATTTGATTATCTAAAATCTACAGATATTGAATTAATCAATACTAAATTAAAAAAAGTTGCTATGACAAACTTAAAACATATTCTTAATGATCACTACACAGAATTAGAGCTTAATACTAAACAAGAGACCCAAACACTTACTTTTCATGAAAGCTTAAGTGTGATTTTAACGGGAGATTATAATGAACCCGTTTTTCAAATGTGTTTAAAAATTTATAAAGATGAAATGTATCTTGGTTATTATCACTATTTAACAACATTAGACCTTACCTTTGTTGATGAATTCTTTGTTATTAGATAACCAATAAAAGCACGTTGTTTTGCATTCTATAGATGATCAACTACCGCTCTTTTTTAGTTTATATTAAATACAGGTATTATCGATTTTTACAATTCCTCATGCTCCGTATAATCTTCTAACACCGCATCAGTCATACGGTCTAAATGTTTGACTTTGCTAAGGTCTTTTAAATTACTGTAAGGGATATAGCTACAACGCTCCGATAATGGCCCACTTTCTAGTAACGAAAATACAGGGCGACGGATCTCTTGAAATACTTTTTCCTGACGACTGTCTGGGGCGACAATATGGAGATTAATATTCATATTGGGTTGTAAGGCGAGTAAATCCGCCATGCGTAAAATACCAGAGTAAACCGAAGTGGTATGTTCGACTTCAAACGCGCGTGTGATAGCGCGCCCTTTTAACCAAATCACATCAATTTGTTCAATGGTGCTTAAGGTGGTTTCGTCATAATTAAGTGGTAATTTTTCTAATAATGCTTCGGTGCCTTTTTTCCACTCTTTTAATACCCGGCTGCGATCCGCTTTCGGTAGCCAAATCTTCATCCCCATACAGGCACCAATTTGGGCAAGTAACGCCTGCATTTTGATCGATTCGCGTACTTCTGGGGTTGTTTGGTTTGGGGCTTCATCATCGACCAGTTCATTATCACTCGGGACCGAAACCTCAACCACTTTATCGGTTCGATTGACAGTATGGGTTTTTAATTTCTTTTGATCTTGCTCATTAAGGGGATAATCAGCGGCGATGTCATGTTGCTGTAATAGACAGTGCATTAATAACTTGCCATCTTTTTCATTAATTTTATTTAAACTATTACGCAGCAATCCGGTCCAACCTTTACTGTTTTTCTCAATGTTTTGGGTAAAAGAAAGATGTTGCCAAATTTGGTCAGTATACATAGGGATAGCTTGGGGGAATGGTAACCACACTTTAACCCGAACATGAAAACGTATAATAAACGGATCATCCGATGCTAAAAAAAGGGGCGTGCTATCTTCATAAGGACCATCAACCACTTCAAGCAGCCCGCACCAGCGAGATAGTCGGGTGAGATAACAAATAAAAATATCCCCAGCTTTTACTTTTTCTGCCAATAATTTTTGTCGAACCCGAAAACCAGATACTGTCTTATCTGAATTCATAAAAGCTTGATACGTTTCGGGTGAAAAGATGTTGGTATAGTAAGCCATAAATAATTATCCGTTTTTAATTAACCTTACTTTAATGGTTTGGATCTATTTAAAAGTAATCAGTTAAATTGTTGTTTAATCTCGGTCATCCAACGTGGAAGTTCGTCATGTAAGGCTAAATTTAGCATAAATAAGTTATCAATATCTTTATTCGCTTTGCTTAAGTCAATTGTTTGAATAATTTCAGCAAAATAAGGCACAATGTCCGATTTTGATAGTTCAAACTCAGTTATTGCTTGTAATAATAGCTTGCTATCAATACCCCATTCGTTGGCAAATTCGTTTGCAGCATGTTTGATTTTATCGTTTTTCCAATTGGTAAATGCTTGATCAAAATGGACTTGGCTAGATAGGCGACCGGTTAATAATTCGGTATCGACAAATTCCTTTAATATTTTTGCTTGCTGATCTTCGCCCATTTGGCTTAATTCTTGAATTTGTTCGTAGATAATGCGCCTAGTTTCGTCGTTAATGGTTTGTACACCATCAACATGCGACACTTTAGATCCAATTAAGCTAAGGATATGCGCAGCATCAATCACCTGTGTGCCTGCTAATTTGGTTTTACCAATTAAAGTGGGCACAATGGTTGGCGTTTTAGTGGTAGTTTCTTTAGCGGTTAAGTTTTTAAATGCGCCAACATATTGCAACCAACGGTGCTCGGTCATACCAAAAGTGGCATTATCCCATTGATATTCATAATATTGTTGGACAATATTAAGCTGATCAGCCGCTATTTTAAATGCTTTGCTAAATTCAGTTAGTTTTTTATCATCATGTTGAATTAATTGCCATTGGGTTGGATCGGCTAAGGTTAAAACTAATTGCTCCAAATCGTTAGCTAAAATTCGCACTGCAGTGGCATAGGTTTCAACAATCGCTTTGCTACTACCACCACCACTACCATATAGCTCAAGGGCTTGGTTAACCATTTGTTCGGTTAGGCGAGGGGTTTGGAAATTTACAATTGTGCCAAACTCTTTGCTAGAACCAAACACGCGATTGGTGCGTGAATAAGCCTGAATTAAATTTTGTAGCTTTAAGGTGCGGTCAACATAAAGAGTATTGAGTCGTTTAGAATCATAGCCTGTTAATAGCTGATCAGCAACAATCACTAAATCGATATTCTTACTATTACGACCACTACCGCCACGGGTAGTACGCTCGACCACATCCTCAAAATAGGCTTGTTCACCATGTTTTTTATCACCTGCTATAAACTTAATGCCAGTAAATGCAGCGTAATCATTAAACATGGTATTGATAATTTCGGGATCGACATTATCCGGATCATTTTCGTTACCAAAGCTAAAGGTCATGGCAATATTGATTTTTTGCTGTTGGCTTGAAAGTTGTTTTTTAAATTCCTGATAATAGGCAATCACCCGTTCCTTATAAGCGACGGTTAAAATAGCATTAAATTGTTGCTGTTGCGATTGCGCTTGCCAGTTGCTTAAAATCTCTGTAACCACTTGCGGTATATGGGTTTGATCATGATAAACTAATAGCGCTTTATCAATGGCTTGCTTTTCAACTTCGCTTTCGC
The DNA here is from genome assembly GCF_024104075.1 of Gilliamella sp. Lineage (NCBI taxonomy): Bacteria > Pseudomonadati > Pseudomonadota > Gammaproteobacteria > Orbales > Orbaceae > Gilliamella > Gilliamella sp. The sequence continues at coordinate 81,781 of NZ_JAGGHR010000005.1, forward strand.
TCCAGCTATGTACTAATCGGGCGATTTCGCGATCGGATTGTTCTGGCTTTTCGATTTTTATACGCTCAATAAGCTTATCACGCAAATCGTCATAACTGTTAAATTCGCCAGTATTGATGTAATCAACATGAAATCCAAGCACGTTACCATCAGCAATAGCTTCATCAATGGTATATTGATGTAATTTAGGACCAAATAACTTTTCGGTAGTGTTAATCACTTCGCTGTTTTCGTTTATTTTGCCTTTAATTTTGTTTTCGTCAAAAAGCGGCGTACCTGTAAATCCAAAAAATAGCCCATTTTTTCTAAAATGGCTTTTTATGTCGCCCATCATATTTTTCATAGTGGAACGGTGCGCTTCGTCAACAATAAAGACGATTTTTTTATCAGCTAAACAACTATCTTTGCCCTCTTCAAGGGCTTTAACCAAATTATGCAGTTTAAAGATAGTGGTTACCACAATACCATTGTGTGGCGAGCTAAGGTGTTTTCTAAGTTGCGCTGTGCTGTGCGTATCATCAACCGTGACAGGCTCAAAAGCAGCATAAGCTTTAAAGTTATCACTGGTACGACTATCAAGTTCACGCCGATCGACCAAAAAGACCACTTTATCAAAACCGGCGCGCGTCGATAAAAATAGGGCTGTTTTAAAGCTGGTAATGGTTTTACCTGAACCCGTCGTATGCCAAACAAAGCCGCCATGTGGTTTTTTATCGGGATTATCCCAACCAAATGCCGCCCCTTCAACCGCTTGTAAAGCAAAGACCTGATAAGGACGCATTAGCATATGTCGGCGGTTTTCTTCTTCTTTGGCTTCATCAATGACTAGGTAGTCGCCCACCATTTGATGCGCCATTGGGATCATTAAAAATTGTTCTATTACTTGCTGCCAATGATTAATCGGTTGATTTGATTTATTCGCCCAATGAAACACAAAGCTAGGATTAAAGTCATTAATTGTTTTGGGCGTGGCAAAGTAACGGGTTTCGATTTCGCTACTGATTACCATCATTTGCGAAAAAGCCATAAAATTGTTGCTATATTCGCCATCTCGATAATAACGCTTAAACTGTTCGAATGCTTCGTCAAGGTTTTTATCGGTACGTTTTTGTTCGATATTAATTAACGGTAAACCATTAATTAACAGCACCAAATCAAAACGGTTACCGTTAGGTGTTTGCACTTCGCGGGCAATGCGATAACAGGAATCACCGCCACGCACCTCGGGTTTTTTAAAGATAGTTAAGGTGATTTGTTTACGGGTGATAAGCGGGTTATCATCGCGATAGATGCCATCGATTTTGCCTTTTGACTCTTCCATGGCGAGCAGTTTTGCCGCTTGGTAGCTGTTTTGTAGTTGGTTAACTTTTGCCATTACTTGGCTAAATTCGTTATCGGTTAACTCAACGCCTTCAAGCTGATCGGCATTAAGCCGATTAAGTTCTCCTCTCCAATGTGTGACTAAATCATTAACCGTTACTTTACGTCGATTACCATCTAAAAAGTCAGGTGCCTGCCATTGTTGTTTTTCTAATTCCCTGACAAAGTTTTCTTGAAAGGTTTTTTCTGCGGCATCTTTTACAACCTGACTCATTCCTTAGCTCCTTTTTATACAAACATTTCGTTTAAATAAGCTTGTTTGATGTTTTTTAATTTATCTAGTTTTTTTTGTTCTAGGGCGATTTTGTTATCGAGTAATTTAAAGAAATTACCGATTTGTTGTTGTTCTACTTCACAAGTAACAGAAACCTCAAACTTCGAAAATTTTGAAATCCAATGCCTTTCATGATTTTGAGGTACATACATAATATTTCTCAATACGTAATAGACAAAGACAGAATTATAATTCTGATTTTTTAGCGTTAAAATTTTTATTGCTGAACTCTTAACTTTAAAGGGGAAGTCAACATAGTGTGACAAAGTAGTAAAATCATCAAATATGAAGACAGGGTTATTAATATTTGCTTTATAAATATTGTTTTTTTCATTCGTATAACCCAATATAAAACTTTTCCCTGCTGTTAAAACAGGGATTTTATAAGCGTCATTATAGTCAACATTATTTACAATATACTTAGTTGGTTGTTCATATTTTAATAACTGAACCAGTTCCTTATTATTCCAGTCTTCTTTAAACCCACTAAACCGTAACTTAGGTTGTAATTTTCCCCTACTTGGAAACATTTCCGTCAGATAGGCAGATTTTAGGGTTTTGGCTTTTTCTAATTTTTTTTGTTGAGTATTAATAAGGTTATCAAGTTTCTTAAAGAATTCACCTATTTGGGTTTGTTCAGTTATTGAGCTAGGTAAATTAATTTTTAATGTACTTAATGATTTTTGACTAACTCCTTTTGCTGTGCCACCACTTGTCATCATCAATAATGAATTATATATGCTAGGTGATTTTAACAATATAGCTAAAAAATCATCAGTAATTTCTGATTTGTTAACTTCAAAAGCAATTGTGCGTTGGCTTAGAATATATCCATTATCGTCGGGGATTTGTGCTACATTTCCCATTGGAGCTTCTGTAGTAAATATAACCTGCCCTTTTCTTAATTCATTTCCCCCCATCCATTTTAGATACAAATTATTATCCCCATAATGTGCATCTGCACTAAAATCAATATAACCATTTTTAACATTTAAGGCAGAAAGCGCCAAAAAGCCGCATTCACTCCAATCCATGCCTAATTTTTTAGGAGTCCTACCTCTAAAGTCGATAATATGAATGATAACTTGTAAGAAATATGATTGTTTCCAAATTTGAGCTCCCTCAAACCCCTTAAACCGTCGCCTAGGAACTAATTTTTTACTTGCACTCATTGCGTTACCACCAGATCTTGCATCATCGCTTGTAACTCGGCTTCGAGTTGCTCGATCTCTTTATCAATCGAAGTTAAGGTATCTTGATAACGTTCGTTTAACATTTGTAGGGTTTTTAATTCGGCTTTAATCGGTTTTTCGATTAATTCGCTCAGTAACGCAATGGTATTACCAAACCATTTTTTGTACATTAGTGTGTTAATTTCTTGATCCGTTAAGCTTAAAATCCGTTCTTGTACCGCTTCTTTTAATGCTCGTTCGTCCGTTTTAATTTGCTTACTTAATGTCGATTTTTGGCTGATTAATTTATCGACTTTTTTCAGTAATGGATAAGTTTCCACCTCTTTTGCGGTATTTTTTAACTCATCTTTGAGTTTTTTGTTATCAAATGTATCGAGCGGTTCGTCATCATCGTTCTTTTTCAACGATTCATACAGCGCATCGTACTCCGGGCTGTCTTCGACTTTGGCCGCTTCAATAAGATCCGCAAGTTCGCTTTCTAGCGTTTGGATTTGCTGTTTATTGTTGTCGATATTGGTTAACTCATCGGCATATAATTCACTCGCAATTAATTCGCTTGGGATCAGGCTGCTAATAAAGCCGTCTTGCTCAGACCGTTTTTTAGCACCGCTACCTTTGTTGACCATATTCGGCACTCGGTTACGTGCTGCGGTATAAAAATCAGTGGCGGCAATAATTTCAGCATCATGGAGTAATGCATTTTGCCAAATTTCGGCAATAATCTGATAGCCGTCATAGATATCAAGATGATTAAAGCTGGCTAGTAGGCTTTTTATGTCGTTTAACATCGCTTCCATTAGCGGGTGAATCTGCTCAGGATCATTAATTGCAATGATTTGTGACCAATAGCTGTCAATATAAGCTTGCGTTTGCTGCGCTAATTGCGCCGATTGCTGTCGTACCCGTTCATCATTTAAGATTTTAGTGCTTAATTCGCTAATCTCTTCTTTTAAGGTGAAATAGTGCGGACGCACAGGCACTAATGCCGACTGCAATAAGTCGGGCGTGGTGGCACGGATAACGGCAAGTTGTTCAATATTGTGCTGTGGTATGCCACCTAATAGATGACCTTCAACATCGTGGGCAATATCATCGTCAATAGCATCGATATAACGGGGTATATTCAGGTTATATTCGTTAGCAATAATCTCTTGGCGATTGGCTAAATGGCTATACCCCGCTTGCTCTTGGCGTGATACATAAGTATCAACAATTTTGGCGATGTCTTTTTCTTGCAAGACATTTTGCTTACCGACTTTTATAAAGGTATTTGAGGCATCAATGATTAATACCGGATCAGTCAGTTGACGATTCTTTTTTAACACTAAAACCACAACGGGGATGCCTGTATTGGTAAACAGGTTGCTTGGCAAGCCGATGACGGTATCAATGTAATTCTTTTCTAATAATCGTTTGCGGATTTCACCTTCAGCTCCACCACGGAATAAGATTCCATGTGGTAACACGATTGCCATAGTGCCACTTTGCCCTAAATGGAATAGTCCATGTAATAAAAAGGCAAAGTCACCTTTTGAATCGGGCGGCAATACGCCTGCTATTTCAAAACGGGGATCGCTCACTTTTAATCCTGCGCGATTCCAGTTTTTGACTGAATAAGGTGGATTCATGACTACCGCATCAAATTGGACGCCCTCACTAGGACGCTCAGGATCTTCAGGCCAATCATGAGCTAAAGTATCGCCATTTCTAATGGTCATTTTATTGGGTTTGACTTCATGCAGTAATAAATTCATCCGCACCAAATTATAAGTAGCGGTATTTTTTTCTTGACCGTAATAGGTCAAACTTTGTTGCGCTTGTTTGGTTAGATGTTTTTTAACTGTTAGCAGTAATGAGCCAGATCCAACCGTCGGGTCATAAATAGAACGAATATTGGGTGTTTTGGCAGCAATTTGTGCCATTACTTCACTTACTTGGCGTGGTGTATAGAATTCCCCGGCTTTTTTACCGGCTTCCATAGCAAATTTACCAATCAGATATTCATAAGCATCGCCTAATACATCGCCTTTTTGTAAAGCGACCATATCAAGATCGGCAAATAATAAGATTAAGGCTTTAATATTTTTACTGCGCTCATGTAAATTACTACCAAGTGCAGTATCGGTTAAATCTAAGGTTGAATTAGAAAACAGATTCTTAAAGTCATCGGCATCTTTGCTATTGGCAATTGACCGTTCAAAGTGATTTAAGCTGTCGATTACTTTTTGTACTTCAAAATTACCTTTATTAATATCTGCGATCCAAGTTTGATAAAGGTGCTCCGGTAAAACATAATAACCCAGTGTTCTTTGCAGCATGCTTTCTAATTGAGGACCACGTTCAGCCATGCCATTATAATAGTTGGCGATAAGTTCGGACTGCGTGATCTCATCTCGGGTTGTCATCGTTTTAAATGCAGATAATGTTTTATCACTTAAAAATTTATAAAACATTAAACCTAACATATAATCTTTATAACGACTGGCATCCATCGAACCACGCAGCTCATTGGCGCCATCCCATAACCGACTTTTAATCTCTTCAGATGTAATCACAACGTATAACCTCGTTAACTCATTTACTTTGGCATGAAAGTATCATCGGTTTATTTTTGATTTATCCCATAGCCAACACAATTGCGTCGTATTTTAGCGGTAATTAGTTTCAAATCCTAGCTAAATAAGTAAAAACCCATACCATATAGAAATCACTCAAGTTTTTTACAATAATTTGGAAACGATTGTAATGAATATAAAATATAACGCCTTTTCATAAAGAAAAAATGACTATCACTGATTGGGTTAAACGTTTTATAGAGTGATACGAAATTAGAATTGAGATATGGAATAATCTATAGAAAAACGCCGAGTTGTTTGCACTTCATAGGTTAAAATAATCCTCTAAAAACTCATAAAATGTTTTTCCAAAAATCACTTTATTCGGTTTAGCGATATTATAAAAATTAATAAAGCGTTCAAGTTTTTGTTTTCTACCTTTTGAATCGCTAAATATTTGCTGATTATGCCACATCGCAATTCAAAGTTCGTGTTACTCTTTCGACTTTCCATTTGTTTGTGGGTAGGCTGCTTTGGTGAATTTTTGATTAATAAGGTAGTTATGACTCATTTTTATTTTCTCACTTTTTAAGATGTTCACCACTGCTGTTTATTTTCCCATACTACTTTATTCAAAAATAAGCACATAAAAATTATAGAAGCATTGATTTATTTAATTTGTATAGATAGAATCATATTTTTAATATATCCAAAATAAATAATAACTTATAATGAAAAAATTAACTTTATTGAGCTGTTGTCTTTTCTTACTACTACCACTAAAAGCGCAAGCTGTCGTTGTAAATGATGTTACAGGTATGACACCAGTACAAGCATCTGCGGTTATGCAACCAGAATCGACTCAACAGGTCTCTGAACTAGTTAAAAATACCTCTGGTCCAATTAGTATAGCTGGTGGCAAATACAGCATGGGTGGACAAACAGCAATAAACAATGGAATTCAAATAGATACACAAAAACTCAACCATGTGATTGATTTCAATCCTGAGAAGAAAATTTTAACCATTGAAACAGGCGCAACTTGGCGTCAAGTACAGGAATTGATTGATCCCTACAATTTATCGGTAAAAATCATGCAAAGCTATGCCAATTTTAGTATTGGTGGTTCGCTTAGTGTAAATGTGCATGGGCGTTATATTGGAGAAGGCCCTATGATTTTATCTGTTGAGAAGTTCAAAATTGTCCTAGCTGATGGCGCTATTGTCGAAGCCAGTCCAAAAGAAAATCAAGATATATTTTATGGCGCTATCGGCGGTTATGGTGGATTAGGTGTAATTACAGAAGTCACTTTGCGACTTGTTGATAATGTTAAAGTAAAACGCATTAGCGATGTTATGCCAATTGCCAAGTATTACCCATATTTTATGCAACAGATTCGTTCTGACAAAAGTGCCATATTCCACAACTCAGTAATTTACCCACCTGATTTTGAAGAAGTTCGTGCTGTCACTTTTAAAGAAACACAAGAACCATTGACTATTTTGGACAGATTACGCCCAACCGACCAATATTCGTTTGAACAGGAACAAAAAATAAAAATTGTCGCCTCATCAAATTTAGGCAAACATTTACGTAAATTGTATGATGATATAGATTATATAAAACAACCAGTAATGTGGCGTAATTATGAAGCCAGTTATGATGTGTCGAATTTACAGCCAATTAAAAGCAAAAATAAAAGTTTTGCTCTACAGGAGTATTTTATCCCCATAGAACGGTTTGAGGATTTTTATCCTGAATTAATTGCTATCCTAAAAAAACATCAGGCCAATGTGATTAATATTTCGATTCGTCATGCAAATCCTGATAGCGGTTCATTACTAGCATGGGCTAAAACCGAAGTGTTTGCTTTTGTTATTTATTATCAACAAGATACTGATGAACAAAGCAAAAAGAAAGTAGGAATCTGGACACGAGAATTAATCGATGCAGTATTAGCAAAGGGTGGAAGTTATTATTTACCGTATCAATTACATGCAACTGGTGAACAATTTCAGCGCGCATACCCACAAGCAGATCGCTTTTTTAAACTTAAAGCACAATTAGACCCAGAAAATAAATTCAATAACATGCTATTAGATCGATACCACCCTAAAATAATTCAGTAAACAAAATAAGGCATATTTATCTTGTTTATTATTACTATTTAACAATATTGGACGTACTTTTTTTGATAAGTTTTATACTCAAACACCATGTTACCTGAAACTTTTTAACAAGAATGTACGCTTATTTGTAGAATGAATTAAGTTAATTTGTCTTCTAATCAATATAAAGGAGGCTTAGAGCCTCCTTAATTCAAAACAAAAATCTTATATTATTGGTTTTCTGATTTTGCCTTCCAACGTTTAAGTAAAAGTGCATTGGTTACAACGCTAACACTACTTAACGCCATAGCGGCACCAGCTATCATTGGATTTAAAAATCCCAATGCCGCTAGCGGAATACCAATTAAATTATAGAAAAATGCCCAAAATAAATTTTGTTTAATTTTATTATAGGTTCGGCGCGAAATATCGATCGCATCAGCAATCAAAAACAGATTACCACGCATTAGAGTAATACTTGCTGCATGCATAGCCACATCGGTGCCTGTGCCCATAGCAATACCAATATCGGCAGCCGCTAAGGCTGGAGCATCATTAATACCATCTCCTACCATTGCCACTGTTTTATTGCCAGTTATATCTTCACTTTTTTGTAGTTGATAAATATAGTTTGCTTTATCTTGCGGTAATACTTCAGCAATAACCTTATCTAAGCTTAACTGCTGCCCTACATAATTAGCTGCTTTCTGATTATCGCCAGTTAACATAACGGTTTTTACATTTAACTGATGTAATGCTTGAATAGCTTTTTCGGCTTCCCCCTTTATTACATCAGCAAAACCCAAGAGTGCTAATATCACCACATTACCTTCTGATTGCTGTTTCGCTAAAAATGAAATGGTATAACCTTTACTCGATAACTGATTAGTTTTATCGTCCATACCAACAAAATAGGCATTTAATGATTTCATCCAACGCAAACTACCTAAATAATATTCGGTGTTATCAACGGTTGCCATCACTCCTGAACCAGCTACCGAAGTAATATTTTGAGCATAATGATACTCTTTAGCTTTACTTAAAATAGCTTTAGCAAGTGGATGCTCACTACCTGCTTGTAATGACGCTGCGAGCGATAAAATTTGATCGGGCGTCTCACTACCCATAACATCCATTTCAACTAATTCTGGTTTACCAATGGTTAATGTGCCTGTTTTATCAAATGCAACCATATTAATATTATGCAGTGTTTCTAATGCCTCGGCATCTTTAATTAAAATACCATGACGAGCAGCCACTCCTGTACCAACCATAATTGCTGTTGGTGTTGCCAAGCCTAATGCACAAGGGCAAGCAATCACTAACACAGCCACCGCATGGAGTAATGCTTGTTGCCAATCATGCGATATCACACCCCAAGCCAATAACGTAACAAGTGCAATCAATAAAATCACTGGCACAAAAATAGCGCTAATGCGATCAACAACTCGTTGGATTGGTGCTTTTTTAGCCTGAGCAGATTCAACCATTTCAATAATTTTGGATAAAGTAGAATCCGCTTGAATCGCTGTAGTTTTAACGATAAGTAACCCTTCGCCATTAATTGTACCGCCAGTAACAACATCATTAACGGCTTTATTTACAGGAAAACTCTCACCTGTTAGCATTGATTCATCACTACTAGATGCACCTTCAATCACAACGCCATCAACTGGAATGCGCTCTCCAGGCTTAATAATAACAATATCATCCACTTTAACTTGGTTAATGGGTAAACTTATTTCTTGATTATCACGCCTTACTAAAGCAACATCAGGGCGTAGCGCAGACAGGGCTTCAATTGCTTGTGTTGTTTGATGTTTAGCTCTTGATTCTAACCACTTACCAAGCAAAATTAAGGTAATAATAATAACTGAAGATTCAAAATAAAGGTGCTCATCATTGCCCATGATAAGCTGATAAACTGATAACCCATATGCCGCACTAGTACCAATGGCCACTAATAAATCCATATTACCCGACAACGCTTTAGCCGCATTAAAACCGCTTCGATAAAATTTAGCACCAAGTCCAAATTGCACAATAGATGCAATAACCAGTTGTAACCAAGCTGGCATCATCAAATGAAATCCAAAAGGTTCTAATAACATAGGTAACACAAAAGGAATGGCTAAAATAACAGAAATCACAATCGGTAAAATAGATGCTTGTTTGTTAACTTTATTTGCACCTGATTGTTGATCTGAAATTTTAATAGCGCGATAGCCAGCTTTATCAACCGCAGACATTAATGCTTCAAGTTTAACATGAGTATCTGCATTAATTGTTGCTTTCTCAGTTGCCAGATTAACACTGACATCAATTACACCATCAACTTTTTTAATTGCTTTTTCTACACGACTAACACAAGAGGCACAACTCATTCCTTCAATATTAAGATGATATTGTATTGTCTTCATAAAATGCAGCCTTAATTTTTATACGATTATTGATTAGTATATACTCAAAATTGATAACAATGCAGAAAAATACTAGACAGATCGCAAGAATTTAACTTGCGATCAAAATAAGAGGAAATAAAAAAGATAACGTTAGTTACGTAATTTTTCGGGCCACTCGTTTTGAGTAGAAACTAATAAATCCTTAACAATTCTAGGATTACCCGCAACAACATTGCCCGAAACCATATAATTATTACCACCTGCAAAATCGGTAATAACACCACCTGCTTCACGCAAAATCAACTCACCGCCAGCAATATCCCATGGTTTTAAGCCAATTTCAAAAAAGCCATCTAAACGACCTGCGGCAACATAGGCAAGATCTAAAGCGGCAGAACCAGTGCGACGAAAATCGCCACATCTAACAAATAATTTTTGTAATACGCCAAAATAACTATCGCTATATTGTTTAGCTTTAAACGGAAAAGCCATTGCTAGCACGCTACCGTCTAAATCTTTCGCATTACTCACTCGAATACGATAACCATTAAGTTGAGCGCCTTTACCACGAGCAGCAGTAAACAGCTCATTACTCATTGGATTATAAACAACAGCAATTTCGGTTTTACCTTTAACCCGAGCTGCGATAGACACTGCAAAATGAGGGATATTTTTAATAAAATTGGTCGTACCATCAATTGGGTCAATTATCCACTGAGTATCGGCATCATTACCTTTAGCTAAGCCGCTTTCTTCGGCAATGATAGTATGGTCAGGATAAGCTTTTTTAATTGTTTCAATAATCAAAGCTTCAGCCGCACGATCGGTATTAGTGGCAAAATCATTAGCGCCTTTGGTTTCGATTTCGATTGAACTAGGGTTTTCATAAGCCTTGATGGCTACATTACCTGCTTTACGAGCAGCACGAATAGCAATATTCAGCATCGGATGCATAAATTTATTCCAATTGATGATGTTAAAGAACGAATTATATTAGTATGCCATTTGTCATACTAAAAACTGTTATATAGTATAAAGGTTTTGTGGCTTTATTGCCAGTGTGTGTGGAGTGTTTTTCGGTAAAAAAACAGTTAAGAAAACTTTAATAAAATCATCATCTTTTCTGACTGATTTTTAGTGAAAAATAATTTCTTTTTGTTTTGGTGAATAAAATAGATTGGTGCGGTGGTTTCAGCGTCGGTGGCGGTAGGGGCGGCGCAGTTTTGTGGCTTTGCCACAACTGCGCAACCCTAAGGGAAAATACCCCCAACTTGTGCGGGGGCTTTATTCTTGTCTATATTGTCCTCTCAGAAAACATAAGCACCTTTTGCACCCTAAAGATTAATTAACCACTACCTTAAGCAAAGACCGTAGCTCTCAGAACCGGCTAAGTTATCACTGTGCCTATAGACGTAGCCTCTGCTCGAACTAACAGCGGACATATTACCTGATCGGCCACCTAACCAGTAGCTAACGCCAAGGAATTCTGCATTAGGGTAGCCGTATATGTAACCCCACTCCGTAAGAAATCCAGCGCCTATTTGACGTTGGTATTCCCCATGTCCTGACGATGGCTTGGCGCCATCGTTCATTATGACATAATCTCTACCCACTTTTATTTTAAAACATGGGAAAAAATGATCTCCTCTTACACCACACTTCGCATTGGTTAAATCACTTGTCCCCGGCATGCGATAACCCAAACCACTACACCATCCAGATTGTTCATTATAATATCTTCTTACGGCCCCACTACTGATGAACCACTTCTTCAACACAAATCCATATTTTACTAACTCATAACCATCTTTATCTCTACCCACTAACTCAAACGTCTGCGGTAACCTTGGTACAGTAATTCGGCTAGGGTTAAACCTTTGATTTCTTACCTCTGGACCTGTTAGCTTAACACGTGCTACAACTTGTCCCCTATCTTCATAAGGAATCCAGTAATCATTAGGTACAACATTTATCACGCTTGCAGTAATTCCCTCATGCCTGACAGGTGCCCATGTCAATTCTCTTACATCTATTCCTGTAATGAGTAAATCAAAATATAAATTATCCGCACCTGTAGTTGGAAAATTGAGGTTATATGATCCTGGATTGGTTGATTGAACTAAAAAGCCCTTCTTAGGATTCCATATGTTAGCAGGGCCTGCGTGTTTGCCGTCACCCATTTGTAGATTCGGTCTTGCATACTTGATAACTGGCATAACTGGCTCCGCTGGTAATGGTTCGGATAGTAATATTATTGCATCACTACGATTACCCGCTCGATACTTTTTGCCATTCGCCTGTACATTCCATGACAATGACAATAATAACAGTGCTGATACTAGCAAAGCTGTTTTAGGTGATTTAGGTGATTTGAGCGATAATTTCGATAATTCGTTGAGAAATAATT
>NZ_JAGGHR010000060.1:0-3151 GCF_024104075.1 Gilliamella sp.
AACAATATGAACAACAATATTACCAAAACGAAAAAATGATAGAGGCGGGCACTGTCTAATATTTTGGCGAGGATCACCCATAGGACTTGCCGGCGGCGAAAACGCCTATAGCTACGTTCCTAATCCACTGGCTTGGATTGACCCGTTGGGGTTGGCAAAAATTTGCCCTGTCCGAGAAGTGAATAGAACAAAAATATATGGAACAGGACAAGTTGATGGAACACCGGGGCATGACCAGTTTTCAGAGGTTATCGCTAATAAACTGGCTATGTCTGGTCAGTTCACCGAAATATATTTAAATCGCTCTTATAACATGGCTTTAAAAACAAAAGCAAGTGCACGCAGACCTGATATTATGGCTATCGATAAAAATGGGAAAGTGCATGCGATAGAGATAGCCTCTAAAACGGATAGACGTAAATTAGATCTATTATTTGATCGTAATGAAAAGGCTATGGAGAAATTAGGGATCTATAGAGAGGGTGCTATTTCCTTATTTAAGCATCCATATAATGCGAGAGATATAAAACATCGGTTAGATTTATTAATTAAAGGTATAAAAGAGGGAAATTAGCTATGTACAGTGGCATTGTTTTGTATAATACAGAAAATATTTCACCGAATATTGCGTTAGAGTTTGCTGAAACACTATTTTCGGCATTAAATACTCCTATTACAGAGGCTAGTTATATTAAACCAATAATAAGGAAGACCTACAGTGATTTTAATTTTGTTAATATATCCCTAAAGGGATTAAAACGTAAAATAAATCTACAGGAGGCTACCTCTTTTGATGTATTGAATGTATTAAACGATACTTGTTATCTACGTTTGGTTTATCATACAAAAAACTTTGGAAGTCGTGACGAAATTTATATTTTATATGATAATAAACTAGATCATGATGGTATTGTTTTGGAATTGATAAAGAACTTTGCACGTCAAAACTATTTTTCTTATGGTATAAAATATTCAGGGTGTGATGATATAGCTAATGCAACAGAGTATGCAGGAGGATTTAATTACACTATTATATATCCTTATGAAAAATATTATTTTTTACGTGACAAAAAATTATTAAATGACAATAAGCGACTTAGGATGGTTTATACCGCTAATATTATTAATTGCCATCATTTAGAGATTGGTGTAAATAATACCACGTTGAAAGATTGGATATTAAGTGATACAAGCCATGGTACACTTGAAGAATTAAGCGATAAATTGTGGTTATGGCAGGTTCCCGAGAACGAACTTGATAATATCAACAATTTTCTTGGCGAATTAGATTTATTAGCATCATGGAAATTACCCACACCAGAGCCAGAAAAGCCCAAACGCAGGTTACCTTAAAATAGAATAATTGACGACTAATAAGCAATCGTGCTTGTACCAAATCCTTGCATTAAAGCAGCGAGGATTTTCCTTTTTTATTTCGTTACTTTATCGTTCTTTAAAAAACAAATAAAATCAATATGTTTTGAATAATTGTTATAAAAAATACAATACCTTTTAGCATACCCAAAGGCTGTTTTTGCTATTTATTTAGCACTAAGAAAAGCCGAAAACTCAACCCAACTAAAAAACAATTTTATACTAAAACGCATAGTTACCTGAAAGTTTTTGACAGAAATTTCAAATCCTATGGCGAGCTTGCGATAGAATACCGCACCGTCCAGAAAACACCGCTGCTCATCATATTGTGGCCGAAGGCGCGAAAAGGGCAGAGCCGGCACGAAAAATTTTAGAAAAATATGGTATTGATATTAACGGTGCTATGAATGGCGTATTTTTGCCAACAAATAAAAACACCTCTAACTTGCCAGGAATAATGCATAACGGTCGTCATCCTAATGACTATATTGATGCGGTTAATAAACGACTTGAGATTGCTGATAAAATAGGTACTAAAGAAGCAATCGAGGCTGAATTAAAAAACATCGCAAATATTTTATCAAACGCTGACCGTAACGCAAATTGGAAAACGATATTGAAAAAAACATAAGTGCTTATTATTGCATTTAATCATAAGTGAGTTAATTAAATTGGATAAAAATCAATGAAACCAGATGTTTATGTGTTAGAATCAAATGTGTCGGACTATAGTTCATTTATTGAAAATTGTCCTGATGGACAAGAAGATATTGCAGGAAGAGCAATGGATAGGGCACTTTATCATCATTGGCAACCGTTTGGTGAGGAATACCAACCTGTGACTATGGAGCTATATGCTAATGATTATGGTAGAAAGAATTATCAGTTAGATATCAGTGGATCTACAGCGCCTTTTTATGTGTTGAGCGAAAGGGCTTTAGAGGCGTTAAGTGATATTTTTCTTTCTCGAGGGCAAGTTTTACCGATTATTACAGCAAGTAAAAGGAAGAAGTTCTGGGGCTACTTTCCGACAAATGTTTTAAAAGGTTGCTTTGATAAAGAAAAATCAATTTATAAACAATGGCCCAATGGTTTAATGATAGAGCATGTAGTATTAATCGCTGATAATATCACCGATGAATATTTATTTACTATAGAAGAAGATATCGGCCGAGTTTTTGTGACAGAAAAGTTTAAACAACGGGTTGAAGAGGCAGGATTATTAGCGTTTACGTTTCCAGACCACCTTGTAGTTGAAACCTCATAGTTTAATGCGCTGCACAACAAACTCAAAGCTAACCGCCTGCTGATTCAAGGTGACCGGCATTATCAATACGACGAATACGGCAATGTGATTCGAGAATTACGCGGTAAACGGCAACATACCGAGCATCAATTTAAATGGGATGGTCAACATCGGCTTATTGAATTTAAAAAAATCCGCCACTACTGGGACGAGTACGATAAAGACTTTCATCAAACCGTTGAAACGGTGCACAGTTATGAGTATGACGCCTTTGGTCGACGAATCAGCAAAACCGACATGCAAACCGGTGATAAAACGCTATTCTTCTGGCTGGGCGATAAGCTTATTACCGAATGCCATGCAGATGATGCGGATTTTAGTGTAGAAGTTATCCGCAATGAACACACAAAAGCCCAAAACTACCGCTGCCTAAGCTACATCTACGAACCAAGCAGCACAGGCTTTAGACCGATGGCGCAACTAGTGGGTCGAGGTCGTGGTGGACAAATCTACTACTACCTCAACGACCAA
>NZ_JAGGHR010000061.1:0-994 GCF_024104075.1 Gilliamella sp.
CTCAAGTAAAAAAATAAATTATGAGAGCCTGTGGTTGGAAAGTTTGCTCCAGGATTCGCTGGATTATAAGCATAAAACCCTCTATATTTATTCCAATCACCATGCGGATCGTTAAGAGAAGAAACTGCACCATCGTAAGGTATATCATTTGAATGCCAATCATATTCTAAGTTAGGCATAGCATAACAAAATTGTGGTTTATCCATTTTGGGATAAAGATAATAGGTATGCCTATTTCCAGTAAATTTATCACTTTCAGAAGGAATACCATATTCTGTCTTAATGCTTACATCTTCCACTTCTAACGTCAATTGATAAGGTGCATCACAGCCATTTAATGCTTTATCTGAGTTATCCTTCACATAATTAGTAATATCTTGACCATATAAATTCTGCCATTTAATTTTTAATTTACTTGAATTGACACGATGAAGTGTATCGCCATCATCATCCTTCCAATAACCATTGTCATCAATAACTTTATCTGCCAATACTTCTGGATAATTCCCATGAGGTACTAATGTCTTAATATCTGCAAAAGTGGCCGAAAGTTTATCTAACACTAATGGATTTTCCATACTTGAGCTATCATTTGATACAGTAATAATTTTGTTTCCGGGCAATGTTACTGATAATAAGGGACTAACTGAATCGGCATGAGTCGCACCGCCGTCAAAGGTTAAATAGGGGGAAGTACCATGGATCTTTTTTACCGTCACAGCGGATAATGCTGACATAGCATTATTCGATATCACTAATCCAAATAATGCCCAAATTGCTTGGGAAATATAACGTTTAATCTTTGAATTGGGTGATATTATGCACAAACAGGCTTGATAATAAAGAAAAGGTATAAAAACTTCAAAAAACAGCCGGATATGTAAAGTTGTTTTTTTTAGTTGTTCAAATTGTGTGCTGTGTGCTGTGTGCTGTGTGCTGTGTGCTGTGTGCTGTGTGCTGTGTGCTGTGTGCTGTGTGCTGTGTGCTGTGTGCT
>NZ_JAGGHR010000061.1:1092-3000 GCF_024104075.1 Gilliamella sp.
CTGTTCCTTTTTCATTGTATCATTTCCTATCTCATTTTTCAAAAATTTTCCACTTTCTTTTGTCTTTATAAAATTAAATGAGCAAATTAGTAACTAATAATTTATTAATTACTCTTTCTTAATTCACTTTTAATATATTTTATTTTTAGGGTCTGAAATACATAGTTGATAACTAGCATAAATAATGCATTAGATTATAAACATAAAAACGTATCGCTTTAAAGTAAATAAACTTATTTTTTTGTTAAGATTTGTAAATTTAACTTTTTTATTTATGAATTATATTGATAGAGTTAAATTTATAAGCTGATAATCGAGAATTAAAAGTTTGTAATATTTTGTTGGATATTTTCGTACATCAACAATATAATAACTAGTATTAATTTACTAGCTATTATTTTACTTATTCAAATCATCAAGTATTAGTTGTCATTTTTTAGTTAATATTGTTCATAGCTAAAGAAAGATATTTTATCTACTCCTCATTAAACACTTTTTCTATAATTGCCCACTCTCAATAGTGATTAATATTCAATCATATCTTTTGATTTGTAATGCCTTTAAAATTACTTAATAAATATAAAATATAGATAATTTTATATTTACTTTTCCGCAAGATATTTAGATTTAGTAATCGTTGCTTCCACTGCATCAATAACAGCTGACCTAAATCCTTTGGCTTCAAGTATTTGCACTCCTTCAATGGTTGTACCCGCAGGTGAGCAGACCATATCTTTTAACTCCTCTGTATGTTTACCTGTTTCTAATAATAGTTTTGCCGATCCTAAAACTGCTTGGGCAGCAAACTTGTAAGCTTGTTTTCTTGATAATCCGCCTTTAACCGCACCATCAGCTAATGCTTCAATAAACATAAACACAAAAGCGGGGGAAGATCCACTTGCGCCAATAACTGCGTCAATTAAATCTTCAGGAACAACTTCCGTTTCACCAATACAATTTAATAATTGTTGAACAATAGACAATTCTTCATCGGTAATTTCGGTATTGGGGGTAATTGAACACATAGCGGCATTAACAAGGGCTGGTGTGTTAGGCATAACTCGTATAATTTTTTGCTCATAACCCACGCATTTGGCAATTGTTTTAATGGTAACACCTGCCGCAATTGAAATAACGATGGTATTTTTCTTTAATTCTTTATTAGTTCTTAGTCTACATCAATGTGAATTTTATTGGTTATCTTGGCAAAAAATTTAGTTTTTTCTTGCCTAAATAACCATGATTAGACGTGTTTTAGATGGTAGCTGCAAACTAAGGTGTAACGCAGGCTACTCTATAATCTTGATCAGAATGCTCTTTGGCACCGACAAGACCACTACTAGCTTCTACAACAAAGTTAACATCCCTGGAAAGTTGATCTGATGCCCAATAATACCCGCTCATATCCCTCCACCAAGCAGGATCGCCAACACTAAAAAACTCCCAATCACTATCTTTGTAGTAAATCTGAGTCATACGTCCCCATTCGCTAAGTAATCCTCCCATCCAATAACCATTTACTTTATAACTAATTTTTCGTAAATAGCTTCCGTCTGTTATACCATTTTGCCAATCTACTTCCGTTCTATTTGCATTGGTAAAATCAAGCACTTTGGTCATACGATATCCACCACCATTAAAGTTATTACAAAACGCTACGGCATTTTGATAACCGCCTGCACCGCCTTTTTTAGCTACATACCAACGCTCTAATCTAAAATTATACAATGGGTCATTGTTTTTATCGTGTAAATAAAATGTTGAAGGAATAAAAGAACCAGGATTACTCTCCTTAGGACCCGTTAAGTTAATTTTTACAAGCCCTGTAGGTAGCGTATTTTCAGCATTTAACGTTAATGTTACCCCTCCCGTCGAAATTGTTCGACCATTTTTATTTACTATATCTTG
>NZ_JAGGHR010000062.1:0-2816 GCF_024104075.1 Gilliamella sp.
ATTGCTGAAAAGCGCGGAAAAGACCACAGTCTAGTCACCCACTATGAGTACGACTGCCGGCACCGGTTAATCAAAGTGATTAAGCCGACGGGGCTCATTATCACCTATACTTATGATGCCTTTAATCGGCGTACTAGCAAAACCGTGGATGGTAAAACCACCGAATTTATCTGGCAAGGTAGCCGGCTTATTGCCGAAACCGATAATGATAAACACTGGCAAACCTACCTTTACGAGCCGGACTCCTACCGCCCATTAGCCCTTGTCCACGGCAATGCACAGCAAGATAATATCAAACTCTACTGGTACCAAAACGACCACCTCGGCACCCCCATTGCCCTAACCAGCAACATGGGTGACACCCTCTATGAATGCCAGTATAATGCCTATGGGCAGATAATAAACGAAACCTACCATCAAGACGATTTTCACGCCCTGCCGGATAACCCGTTAAGATTCCAAGGGCAATATTATGATGAGGAGACGGGATTACATTACAATCTAAACCGCTATTACGACCCATTTACAGGCAGGTATATCACTCAAGATCCGCTTGGTATACTAGGCGGACTAAATAGTTATCAATATGCCGGTAGCGATCCGATAAATTGGGTTGATCCGTTAGGGTTGGTTAAGGTTGAAAATAGTGGGTTTGAGGGGATTGCTGGAAACGTTGAAATTCCTAATGGTATTAGTTTTAGTATTGAACAACCCAAACACTTAGCCAACGTTGACGGATTTAGCCAGAAATATGGAATTTCAGGTGGTCATAATGCAGATGCATTTTATTCAGCAGCAAAAAATTATGGTGTGAAGATCATCAATGAAAACCCTACAGGGGTTAATGGTATAACCAATGTTCAATACCAAGTCCCAGCCTTGGATCGTGCAGGTAATATGATTGGATATAAGGCAGAAATAAAAACTAAAACAATTTATGATCCTAAAATATTTACAGATCAGAAAATATTAGATTTAGGGCAACAAGCAGCTGTGAAAGGTTATAAAGAGGCAATGTCTAGCTCTAGAGGTATTGCCGATGCAACAGTAAATGGAGTTACATTCCGAATCTATGTTGATAAAACAACGGGAACTGTTCGTAATTTTCATCCTAAATGAGGTAATTAATGAATAATAAGCTATTTGATAATTATGATTTAAACGTACACGAGATTATCACTACATATTTTAATATTATGTATAGTGATGGACAATTTTTAGAAACAATCTATTACCTAATTAATAAAATTGGATTTAGTACTGATGGTGCTTATTGTTATTTCCCTGATATGAATAGTTATGATGAAAATGATCATTTTAAAGGTATTGGATTCGACATAGGTTACCCGCCGACAGAGGATGATAAGATAATCGTCAGTGAAGAAACTTTCTATTACTATGTCAGATTAGCCTGTGAAAAGTACTTAAAAATTCATCCAGAAGATACAAACAAAATTAATAAATTACTTGCTAAAATATCAGGATAAATAAATCATCCTACCATCAAACTCGCCTTGTTCGGTTCCAACGATAGCAAAGCGGCCTGCATAATATTCCTTGCCAGATAATCTATTAAGATTTCAAGAGGGCAATATTATGATGAGAAGACGGGATTACATTACAACCTAAATCGCTATTACGACCCATTTACAGGCAGATATATCACCCAAGATCCGCTTGGTATACTGGGTGGACTAAATAGTTACCAATATGCTGGTAGCGATCCGATAAATTGGGTTGATCCGTTAGGGTTGATTAAGGTTGAAAATAGTGGGTTTGAGGGGATCGTTGGAAAAGAGGCTGATGCACAATTAGTGCCAGATACTTTTGTTTCAGATGTTACTACACATAATAAACAAATAGGTATATTAAATAAAAAGAAGGATGGTATTTCAGGTGCTCATAACCAAGATGCTTTTTTAGAATCCGTTGAGATGACGGGAGCTAAAATTGTTGGTCCTAAATATACTGATAGACGTTTTCCTGGTTTAATTGAATATCAATATCAACTTCCAGCTAGAGCAGCAAATGGACCAAATGCAGGTCAAATTGTTGGTTATAAGATTAAAGTGACAAAAACAACTTATAATCCTGCTATTTTATCGGATGCAAAGATTGCAAGCATGTCTCAAAGGGCAGCTAAACAAGCAGAAAGATATTTTATGTTTAATCCGGAAAGTTTTGTACACGATGTTAAAATTGATGGTTATTGGTTTAGAGTTACTCGTGATGCTAAATCAGGAAAAATCAGTAATTCATTCATTACAATGCCTAAGAGGAATGTTAAATGATTAACAAATTTCAATGGTTAGAAAAAACAAAAAAAATTTTAGTTGATAATGGAGGTGCTGAGCTATATTGCTTATTGGAAGTTATGTACAAAGAGCAAAAAATGAATTTTTTACAATTTATTTATGATGCATCACGAGGAATTGGAGCTGTTATTTCGGAAGGAGTAGAGTATATTTTAGATCAAGATTTAGATAATCCTGAAGAATTCGATGGTGTAACTTTTGTTTTTGGTGATTGTGAGGGTTTTCCAATGCCTGTTCAGAAGTTTATATCTATGATGCAAATAGTGTCAGATGCATATATTGAAGCGCATCCTAAAGACAAAGATTCAATCGAATTTTATATGAATAAATTAAGAGAACGTTATTCAGAGTAAATAGTGAAATCCCCATATTACAAGTGGGGGAGCATATTTTATTTATTAAATTAACAAGAGGAATTTAGCAATTAACTGTAATAGTCTTTACTTAATCTGACGTTTGAGTTATTTTATAACACAAAAAGGAGAGTCAGAAATGAATCAA
>NZ_JAGGHR010000063.1:0-2810 GCF_024104075.1 Gilliamella sp.
TCGACTAATTATTGGTGGTATGACAATAATGGTGTAAGAATAATAGGTAATGATAAGAAAAAAATGATAGGTTGTGGCAGTGGCTTTTCAATGCCATTAAAATTGATACTTGAAACAAAAGTAAAAGCGTATTCGCAGTATGGTATTCCAAATGAAAGTAAACAGATTACCTTAGCCAAAACCTACCAAATCGCACCAAAATCGGAACTATGTTATGCCAAACCCAATTCTACTATTGTTCATCCAGAACACCAATGGATTGGAGTTGATTTAAAAACGGAGGCATATTATTTTAATCGACCTGAATATGCTAATCGCCATCCTCTAGTTGGTGGTGGTTATACTCAAGATTATGTACCAAACTATGGTTTTAAGGTTAAACCCGTGGTATCTTCAAAAACATTTCCAGCAACGGGATTTCCTGGGGCTAAATTTCAGTTAGTGATGACTGGTGCTCAAACGGATTACCGCTATCAATTAATCAACAATCCAGGGAGAGGGGTGTCGATTGATCAAAATGGTGTAGTAAAACTTAATAGTAAACCATTAGGAAATGTTACAGTGAGAGCTACTTTGAAAAGAGATCCCTCAATTGTTCACGATTATACCTTTAACCCAACTGCTATTTGGGGCATACCTCAAAATTTTAGGGGAACGTTTAATGTTGTACAACAACGATGTGGCGGTTTACAAAATATGATGAGTCGAGAGCAATTGACAAACTCTCCACGATATGAAGGCCAAGCAGCAGAATTAGATAGAGATAAATTGACAGTTTCTAATAGTTACACTCGCGCCATAGGAGACTCTATTTTGGGTGAATGGGGGTGGACAACTAAATCTTCTTATCCTGATTCAGAATGGCAGGAATTAAATCCTGATTATTTTATGTCAAGATATTGGACTATAAATGCTCGTGAGCCTGGGGTGTATTCTGTTGTGCATAGCCATGATGGGTTTATTGGTTTCTTTTTAGCTGAAGATTCTCGTTTAGGGTATGCAATTTGTAAAGGATAATTCATAATTTGATGCTGATAATGATCAGCATCAAATTAAACATTAAATCGAAAATAGTTGTGCTTCATGGCATGAATAAATAGCAGTGTTAATATGCAGTAAAAACTTGGCGAAATAGTTAGTAAAAAGTGTTTTTTATATTGTAAATAACTTGACTGAGTTATTATACTAAATAACGATTATATAAGACTATTGCTAGCTAAAACCACATCATAATCATTCATCATCTACAACGCCATCAATGAATTTATCTTTGTACCATACCATATTTTTATACAATATATTATCTTCACCAATTACATGCGGGTTTTCTCGATCAATATTATTTCGGTTTAACAAACAAGCGTTATATTCTTCTTCATTACATTTTCTGTGCTCTTGGGTATCAATGTTTTTAAACTGACAGCTATTTTTTATATTGATATATTTGTATTTTTGATAATGATAAATACTTTGTATTGTTGTCAAGATTCTTTGCTGTTTTTCATTATAATTATAACAATTTTTTTTACCTGTGGCGGATTTATCTTTTGGATTAAAATCGATATCGCTACCCCACAAGTTTGTGGCTACAAATTTACCTTTGTCATTGATATAGTAGTCATAATTTGCTCCTATTCTGGCACTTGAGGCATATTTTTTAATGGCTAAATCAAGATTGCCGTCAAAATTGATATCCTCTAGATAAATGCTGTCAAATTGGTTGTAGCTATAATGTAAATTTTGTATTTTTTGCATTAATTGGTGGTTACTTTTGTCATAAACATTCACACCAACTAGTTTAATTTTTTCTTTTTTCTTTTTTGATAATACCGCAGTAAAATAAAATTTATCTGATGAATTCGTTTGTAATAATTCAAGGCGATTAAATTCAGCATCTGCTTCATCAATTATTTCAAGTTCTTTTTGCAATTTTATTGGATATTGTTGATTTTTTTTGCCATCAAACCAATAACCAACTAATTTTTGATTAAATTGTGTTTGCCCATTATGATTAAAGTTAAAGTAACTAATTGAATCTTTAATTTTTGGATGATTATCATTTTCATCCAAATAAATATCTTTATCATCATAAAGTTTTAAACTGTTTTGTTGGCTAACTTCATCGCATGAGTTCATTAAGTGACATTCATAGGATAAAGCATGTTGTATCTGTTTGTGATCATCTTTATAAACCCAAAAAGCTTTCAAATAGGGGCTCAAATATAACGTTACTTCTTTATTCTCAATATAGCCTTTATAAGCATAGGTAGCACTATAGGTAGTTCTATAGATAGTACTAAATACAGGAAAAGAAAGGATTAAAAGTAAAGCAAGTAGTATATTTTTCATTGTTATTATTTAAATTATTTGAAGTTTTTTCAATATGATGTTACAACCATATTTTATATGGATTAAAAGATATTGATAGTTTAACTTTAATATGTTAGCGAAAATTTCAGCTTAAGTAAATTCGATTATTTTTTATAATACTGAATGATTTATATTCTGTATTATACTTGAAGTTTGATTACTATATTTTATATGTTAGGTATTTGTATGATAAAGAAATGATAAAAATAAAAATTAGCTTAACAAAACTTTACAAAAAAATAGGTGAAAAATGAAGTTTTTATTCTAAAATAGGGTAGCATAGTTATATACTATTTTATGCTAAAATTACTAAAAACAACATTAACTATTTATTTTATAACAATAAATTTAAGAAAATAAGTGTGAGGAATAATAAAATTATGATAAAATATGGACTTAATCGGGCATCGGGCATCGGGCATCGGGCAGCGGGCATCGGG
>NZ_JAGGHR010000064.1:0-2788 GCF_024104075.1 Gilliamella sp.
TTACCCCGCCTGATAGCTCAAGGCCAATGAGCTCACCATCACTATCGTAAATCACATTATGCTGATGACCATATTTATCGCTGATAGCTAACAGTTTAGCCTGTTTAGACTCGGCCGTTTCACGCACAAAATGATAAATGCCAGATTCACAGCTTACCAAATAGTGATTAGGCTCATGCCCAAGGTAGATGGCTGCTTCTGACAGTAAATTATGAATAGCTGGTACCGATTCAGTCGGCAGGGAAAAGGTGATAAGGTTATTTTCGTGATTTTGCCAGATGATGTGATGGTCATCAGTAAAGGTAAGGCTATGACAAAGCGTGTGGCTCCAACCATAGCCTAATCCATTATTGAACTCAACGGCACTGGTCCGGTAAAGGCGTTGCCAAACAAACGGGAATTGGCTAAATAGCGTATCATCAACAAGGGTTAATAATTCTTCACCGGTTAACATTGATACTGGGTCTAGATTGGTTTCACCTTTAATGGCATTACCGTCGACTTCTTTAGGCAAGTTTTTTACCGTACTACTCTCCGTTTTTACGGCATTGCCCATCTCCATAGTCGCTTCATTTATTCCTGCATTGTTAATATAATTAATTTCGCCTTCCTTAAGTACAATTTCTTCGGTCATTCCACCGGATGTACTTTCGGGTAAAGCAACCTTTTTGGGGTTTGAGCCAAAAAAATCAACAAAACGTTGTGGCATTGATAAAATAACATCTTCTGTTGTGGCGGTTTCAACCGCGCTAACGCCACCTTTAGCCCGTAACGCAGCGGCGCTTCGGCTGATAGCTGAGGAAGAGGCTCTGATTATACTTGCAGCAATAGGAATAACTTTTCCAATGAGGTAACATTCAGCAATAAACAAAACAATTTCAACCGCAATATGAAAAAAAGCCTTTCCAGCGAGATAAGCTTTATCCTTTGGTGACTGCAATTGATACCAATATTCCACTGCAGCTGCAATGATATAGATATAAACTTCATCTTGCACAAAAAAATAGGCTTCTTTTTGTTCATCTTCTTTTTTTTCAGAAGAATGATACCATTCCCAAAATTTATCCGACGCTGCTTTTGCCAAATCAAGGGCATTTAAAACCCCCAATGGGGTTGGACTGTATTTTAATGAAAATTCCAATCCATCTATAATAGGTTGCTTACCTTCATCAATGATACCTCGTATAAAATCGCCTAGCACAACAGAAGTATGAGGATTTAGTGGGAACCCAGTGGTATTATTTGTATTTAATTTTTCGATTTGTTGATATTTTTCATCGTATATTTTCCAACGTTTAGAATGTATATTATCCCATTCTGATGTTAAAAATTCAGACAAGTGCTCAATAATTTGTGTATAACCCGTAAACCACTTATTAATTTCTTCTTCATCGGTTATCGGCGCAATTCGAACATAATAGCGACGACCTGGGGTACAATTTTCAATAACGGCTATCCCATCTTCATTTAACTCAAAGGGTATGGCATTTTTTTCATCTGGCGAAAAAACACTGTGAGCCATATTGGTGGGACCGTATTTATTGGGGACATGTTCTGTTAAGACTGGTAGTAATTTCCCTTTTAATTTACCGACTTTCAGAAATCTTTCATTAATAGGTAATTTATCTCGCTCAAGATGCGTATTAGCAAATATCGATAATTTGGGGTCAATACCATATTGAATAACAATTTTTTGATTTAAAGGACATTTTGCGGTGACTCGCTCTAAATTTTTAAAGTTCTCGGCATCATTTTCTTTTTGTTGTTCTGGGTCAGGATACAACCAAGGTGTTATTTTTTGTGCATCCTCTATTGTTTTTTCCCTAGCCGTTTTACTGAGTTTTTTATTTAAACTGAGTAATTGAATACCACTTGCAACACCTTTTTCTTTGAGTTGTTGTTTATATTTATTATGCACTTCGTGGTCGATAACATCTAGAATCTTTGAAAAACGCACCAAAATAGGCTTTAAGATTTCTTGTTTTCTATCTTTATTGTCATTATTATCTTTATTATTCATACTCTATCTCTATACCTTGACTTTTATGCTATCTATCGAGTTAGCTGTTCAATCACTTTACTGACCTGATTTAGGTGATTACTCGAAAATTTAGAGATAAGATAGGTCAGTTTTTTATATAAAATATCTTCATCGAATCTAAAATAAATCTCAGGATAATCATGTTGTAGGAGTTGTATAATATTGTTAATTAAAGGCGTTTGATTTTTTTTAGATATTGAGTCAATAAGTCCTTTTGGCACCTGCCACCAAGGCGATGTTTGCACGGCTTGTTCAAACGGCACATGCACCACGTGCGATTGGTGATTAATCCAGTAAAAAGCAAAGGCAGGCAGCACGTCTTGCCAACTATCGGCAAAGTGATCAAGCATAATTGACAGGTACTCACCATCCCAATAGCGAAAAAATACTGTTTCGCCATCGGGCATTATGGCTTGGGTTAAGCTGCGTAAATGCGCGCAGATGTCTTCAAAGGGTAAATGAGAGCGTGCTAACCAGCCCCAGTCTTTATACTCAGTGTTGTTTACCCAATCTAAAAAAGGACTGTGTTCATCAAGCCTAACTAGCATAGGCATTACTGAAAACCAGTGCTCGTAAGGGGTGCCAGTATAAAGCCCATAAGGCGTTTGCGAGCTATCGGTAATATAGTAGTTTTTAACGGCTTGCGCATCACTGACGTTAGAAAGCACGGCATATAAAGGCATGGATGAGGTGGCGGTGATGGTGCGCCAGTTAGAAAGTGGCATATCTAGCATAATCCACTCCTTG
>NZ_JAGGHR010000065.1:0-2368 GCF_024104075.1 Gilliamella sp.
TACACCGCCCGCTACATCAGCCAAGACCCCATAGGACTTGCCGGCGGCGAAAACGCCTATAGCTACGTTCCTAACCCACTGGCTTGGATTGACCCGTTGGGGTTGTCGGGTGAGTGTCCGGGGATTAATAATATTAATGGCAATTCAAACTCTTCTGCTCACAATGCTGCTAGTTATGAAAAATTAAAATTAGATCTTAAGACAACCGAAGCAGCTAATAATGTTGTTGAAAGTCTTAGAGAAACAGGACAGTTACCTTCAAATTACGTAACCAAGAAACAGGCTGCTCAACAAGGTTGGTCTCCAGGTAAAGCATTAAATAATACAGTGCCAGGGGGACAAATTGGAGGGGATGTTTTTCATAATACAACAGGAGTATTACCTAATAGCCCAAATCGTGTTTGGTATGAAGCAGATATTGGAATAAACAATAAGATGTCTAGAAGTAATCAGTTAGGAACAAGATTGCTATATTCGAATGATGGTTTACTATACATAACAACAGATCATTATTTAACAACCACTAAAATAGGAAGATGGAAATAGCTATGAAAAAAATAGTGTTAAATGGGGAAAATATTCACTCAGAATCTGATTTTCATAAACAAATAGCAACTTTATTAGGTTTTAGTCAATACTATGGTGAAAATCTAGATGCATTATGGGATTGCTTGAGTTATGACGTAGAACGCCCAGTTTTAATAATATGGAACAATTCAGATTGTTCCAAAAGGCAGCTAGGAGAAATGACATTTAATAATATTATAAAAATATTTCAATTAGTAAAGGAACAAGATATAGACTCAAATTTAACAGAAAAAATTAATTTTGAATTAAGATAATAAAGTGTGATGCAGGAAGTTAAGCCCTATGGCGACTTAGCTATCGAATACCGCACCGTCCCACAAAACCTACGCTTTCAAGGAAAGTATTTTGACGAGGACAAATTTGTCTGGAACAAATTTGAACAATGCTTTAGCATTGGCCCTGCAAGGGTGAGTATCAGGATGATACGAATAATCAGGACTACACTATAATCGCTACCGCTATTACGACCCGTACACCGCCCGCTACATCAGCCAAGACCCCATAGGACTTGCCGGCGGCGAAAACGCCTATAGCTACGTTCCTAACCCCCTGGCTTGGATTGACCCGTTGGGGTTGTCGGATGAGTGTCCGGGGACGAATCCAGTAAAAAATAGCGGTAGTAAAGAACAAAAGCTAGATTGGAATTCTTGGGACTATTATGAAAAAGTTACGGTTAATGGTCGAGTATATGCAAAAATTGGAGATAGGTTATATTCACGCCATGCTGTTGACAGGATGTTACCTTCAGGATTAGGCTCCCCTGCAGGCACTGTTAGTTCAGGGCGTAATATTTCATCAAACATCGTAGAATATGTTATAAAAAACGGAGCTAAGACAAATTCAATTGTTAATGGGGTGGAAAGAACTGTACATAGAAGTGGTGATGTAGGAGTTGTAACTGAAGGTAATGGTAAATTTGTTTTGACTATTTTAAGGGGGAAAACGTAATAATGAATTGGATATATCCTAATGTTATTAACTTTCTAAAAATCAAATGTTACTCTTTTTTGAATAAAGAAATCAGTGTAGAGGAAATACAATCTATCATTTATAATACAGAACATCAAATTTTATCTATAGAAGAAAAATGGTTAAGAGAATTACTTTTTAACATAGAGAATGAAATTGAATTATTACGTTACACAGTAGATAAAGAGCAGCTAGAAACTTCGGTTGAACTTATTATTAAAAATCTAATAACTAAACTAAAATAGATCGGCTGTAGGAAATCATCTGAGCTGTTTACACCTCATGATTAAAATAATTCTCTGAAACCTCATAAGGCATTTTTCCCGAAAATCACTTTATGAGGTTTAACTGTATTATAGTAGTTAATAAAATCGCTACCTCAAGGTAATCAGCTATTATTAGAAGTTGCGGAGGCTCGATTGAGATACTGATATGAAAAAATACATCAAAGAAATGCTACAATTACAAAATACCATAATAACTGTTTTTAAAAAGGTTTATCCAGAAGTTAAGGATTATAATTTATTACTAGATTGCCCTAAAAAAGGAAAATTGGATATTAATGGACAACAATGGCTATTTGTAAAGCATGGTAAAGGACTGAAATTTATTAGGAAGGATCCTCTGCCTGAGATTATTATTGATATGCATAACTATTTTTCAGAGCCAAATGTGCTAGATGAATGGAGATTAGAGCAATATATTGATTCATTGAATCTAACTTATTCTACAATCGATATCAAAAATTGTTTACATGAATTAACATTAACTCTTTTTTTAAAAAGAATATCCGAACAACAATATAAATTAA
>NZ_JAGGHR010000066.1:0-2288 GCF_024104075.1 Gilliamella sp.
CTTTAGAGGAATTAGAGATCTCACATACAGAAACTGGATTTTTATATCAAGAGGAATGTGACGATATTATATTTGATAATTTTTGTGAATGGCTAAAAGAAGTAAATAATAAAACTGGCATAGCGACATTAATCTATATTAAAGATTTGAGTTCGGAAGGACTAGATGAATTTAGAAAAAATCTTAGAAAAGATGAAAATACAAATAAGTAAGATCTAAACAATATTAGATCTAAATCTTTATACGTCTTGAATTGGTATTCAGGGGTGTTATTATCATAATTTATTAAGAAAAATGTTTAGTCAATAAATATTTAACAAAATAAAAGGCTATTCATTAATACTAGAAAGTACCGGAAGAACTAACCGATGCAAACGGCGAAATACTGTGGGAATGCAGCTTTCAGCTATGGGGAAAAACTGATTCATGAAATCGAACACGAATCAGTAGAGCAAAACCTCAGATATCAGGGACAATATTTAGACAGGAAAACCAGTTTACATTACAATACTTTCAAGTATTATGCTCCGGATATAGGCTGATTTACCCAGCTAGATCCGATTGGGTTGCTGTAAGGGGGTTAATCTGTATCAGTATGCGTTTAATGGGGTGGTTTGAATTGATCTGTGGTGGGGGAGTTTACCAGAAGATATGTATAAAACGATTTTCAACTTAAGGCTTCTATTGAAAGTAAATATCCAGGAATTTTGGAGATAGTTTTATCCGGTAAAATGGTGTTTTCCTAGGAAAAGCACTGACTGGGATTGATTGGTCAACTACATGGTACCATCATGAAAGAGTCGGTGGTTTATTGCAGTTAGTTGGCAAGAAAGATCATAACTCTAGATATCTTGATTATCACCTTAAAGGCTTATGAAGGAAAGAACTCATGGGGCGGTGGTTCGTATTGTAGTGAAATTTGAGGATACCAATGAATAGCTTTAAATCTATATATGAATTAATAAAGAACCTTAATCTTCTAGACCAAGGGGAATGGATTTATGCAAATTTAAATTCGTGGAATAGTAATCCAGAATATACAGAGTTTTATTATATTCCATGGGATTACATTCAAAATTTAGATGATGATGAGATATATCTTGATGAAGAAGATATGGAAATGCCTCTTGCTGTTAAAGGATTAAATTTAAGAGGATGGATGCTGGTTGGTTCTTTAGACTATGTAACCCAAAATAAATCAGACTTTGAGCATGATAATAAATGGCTAATTGATGAAATAAATTATTATCGAAATAATGATACATTTAGAACATAAATATAAATTTGGCAAAATTACTCTAATTCTTTTGCTCATCCATTAATTAATTCACTAATTATTTAATAATAACAAAGATTAGCGGCTAATTAAAAAAAACGATACCTAGAGCATACTGTTACACTATTATTATAACCCACAGGGCACATCGCTACTTATCCCGCCAATGATATGAAATTTGGTGAATATCAAAAGCTACTTAATCGAATTGAATGGAATTAACTTATAAATGGCGAAACTTATTATTGATGAAAAAGAAGCATTTACAGATTTAAAAAGAATAATGCGATCATGGAATCTGAATGATAACTCAGAGAAATTAATGGATGAATTTTTCGAAAAACTAATCCAATTTAAATGGAATAGAAAAAAGATATATAATTTTACATTTGTGTATATAAAAGATAACTTATCTGATTTGGATTACAATGATATACCCGCGGTTGCTTTTGATTATTTAAGTGATATAGAAACATCAATTATTGGTTATTGTAGCTATGGTTCAATTTTGAAAATTCCTGATGAACCACAAAATCCAGATGAACTAATAGCTTATGTTAGAGGTGAAAAATGGAAAGATTGTGTTGAGTAAAATATTTAACAAATAGGAGAACTAAACTAAATGAATTTAGAAAATGCAAAAAATACATTAAAAGAATTTATTATGGCGATGAATCACTGGGAAGTCCATTATTATCCATTAGTAAAAAATGATTTATCGAATGATGTTCGTTTAAAAATGATTAATAATTTAAATTTTGTACAAAAAAAAGAACGAAAATATGGTAGGCAAATTTCATTAGGGTGTGGAAATCCGCCTGAATATTCGCCAGATGAAAAGATATTAAAAACTAAGGAATTAAAAGGCAATAAAGCAGCTATTTATACTCAAGAACAAAATGGGGTAGAAGATCAATTTTGTAAATATCCCAAACTTAGTACACAACTCACGTAGAAAATCATGCTGCTTGTTTTAGTGTTTTATACTCAATCGGTGTCATGTTATTTAATG
>NZ_JAGGHR010000067.1:0-2035 GCF_024104075.1 Gilliamella sp.
TACGATCAAGTCGTTATCTGGTTTATTAGGTGGCAAAAGAACAGCCTCATTAAATTTTTCAATTTCATGGGTATTTGAATAAATATCTGTTGAAGCATAACTAGCTAAAAGATAGGATAAATTACCCAATACAGCAGGATAGTATTGACGAATTGTGCTAGCACCAACTTTATAGAAGCCTTGCTTAATATCACTCTTTAATGTTGAGAAATTTAATATATAATAAAGAAGGCAAAACAATATAAATACGTAAGCGGTTATGGGAATAAAAAGTTTAAATTTAATATGAACGAGTTTTTTAAGGATAAATAGAATAAAAAAAGTCACAATAAATGCAGGACCAGCTATAATTAAAACTTGTTTAGACATTGATAATACTTCGTGAGAGTTTGTCTCGACAATTGAATCAATCACTCCGTCTGATATCATTTCTCCATAAAAAATGAAATAATTAACTTCTGATAAAAAAAGGAATAATAATGAAAAGCCAAAGGCAACAATAATCTTATGACAACTACAAATACAATTATGTACTATCATAATAAAAATTAAAGTTGTTACTGTTGTAATATAGAAATACAAATCCCCAAAAATAGATTCAGCAGACTTATCATAAGAGCTATTATTGAAGTAAGACCAGATAGCACTGATAAATGTATATAGCAATAATAGTAACATTAGAGACAGAAATTTTTTTATTTCACATAATTTCATAAAATTTGACCTCATCTATATTTGTGTATTTGCTAGTTAAAGGTGGCGGTTAATTTTGTCACTCCATTTTCCAAATATTTCTTGAAATATCTCCGAACAGCCCCAAAAATTCAATATAAAATATTTTCTAGCCTTGCGATACGCTTGTCTATTGTAAATTAGGGCTGTATTTAACATCAATTTTTGTAGTTTTTTTCAATGGTTATTTGTTAACATTGTTATAGACATAACGAGTTATTATTGTTAATTTTTGGTCAAATTATATTATAAAAACTCTTTATGTTTTTTTATTGAAAAATCAATAGTTCCTAGTATGTAATAGTAAAAATGGGTGGGCATATTTTTATGCTCCCTTTTTAATATTGTTGTATAAAATTTGTGTAGCAGTTCTTTCTATCCATTACCCAATATATAGTATGGTGGTAGGCAACAAATTAATGCTTGTTAAGTAACTTTGAAAAAGGCATTACTCTACTGTTTGGCATAAAAACTCGATCATTATTCTTTTCTTTGTCAAGGGTACCCTGATCAATTTCATAACCTAACAGATTAGATAAAATATATTTATTCATAAGCCCACTTAAATAACCGTCTGATCCCCGAAACGATTCAATAAATTGGCAATTATATCGCTGATTGGTTGATATAAACATAAAAGGGATTAGAAACTGGTCAATGTTGTCACCAATACCATGCCCAACATTCACAATTTCGCCATGATCCGAAGTGTAAATAATGGTATAGTTGTTACTATATTTATTGATAACATCATATAATGCTTTGATTGTACGGTCGGTGTGATGAATAGTTAAATCATATTCTTCGACATCAGGTAAAGCCAACTTATCAACTTCATCATAGCCTTTATAAGGTTGATGGCTACCGCGCAAATGCACAAAAATAAATTTTTTCGGAAAATTATCTTTTTGTAGCGTTTCTTCTAATAATTGACCTAAACTTATATCCAAAAGATCTTCACTAAAAGTGATAACATCGCTTTTACGTGCAATAAATCCAAATTTAGTATTAAATGTACCTTGAATTTTCTGCCCCTTAGAAGCTAACCAATAGGTTTTGTAATGATTGAATTTAGCCATCTCAATAATCGATTTATTATCAAATAAATTATCATCACTTTCGGGTACATTGAATGAAAGTGTCATAGGTATAGAATCCCGAGTAAAGGCTGCCGTTGAGTGGCTATTTGAGATAATACATCCGCCATTTTGACTAAAAATATTGGACATAAAAGGCGTAGTTTGCTTATGATAACCGTAAGCGCTATAGCGGGTAACTAAAGATGATTCCCCCATGATAAATA
>NZ_JAGGHR010000068.1:0-2033 GCF_024104075.1 Gilliamella sp.
TTCGTGAAAAAACTCGTCGAATAAGATTATTTGATAAACTTAAGACATAGGTTTGCCAGTGCTGGTGTCTGGTGTCTGGTGTCTAAAATGATAATGCATTATGGTTCACCTGTCAAGTAATTATTTGTTTTATTTATATTTTTATAATTATTTGCTTGTTTAATAAGCTTGTTTCCCTATAGCGTTAAAAGTATAACCATTTAAAAAATGGTTGGCTAGTTTTTTGTTAATTTATTGTAAATAATTGTTCGTGGTGGGGTAAAATAAGATTAGTTGGTCGGTTTTGACTGGTGAAATAAGCGCCTTTTGAAGGTATAAAATCGTTCAGGTAGAGAGCTGATTTTATTTGATTTTTTTACACTTAAAACAAGTGGTCATATAGTAAATGCTATTTTTAGTCGTAGAAATTACTCTCATTGTTTACCGTAATTTAAGGAACGACAGCAATGAACATACATAAAAAATCAAACTAAAGATTTATCAATGATGGCTAAAAGTAATAACAAAGCCTAGCTAGACGACAGTTTCAGGTCGACACCAAACATTTACATATTCGATTTATAACACCTAAAAACTGCATGAAGCATTAAATAATCATCCATTTTATAAAGCACTAAAATAAACAATGTAATTCTCGGCATGATTTGTGAATATTTACATGACTATTCACTTTTTAGGCTGTATTTTGTGAGAAACATTCAAGATCTCTATACCATTTGGTAATTAATTAAAGTGTCGCTGTATCTATTCATTAAAACGTTTGATAACCATTTTATTAATCAAAATTTACAAAACCAGCCCACCAATAAACGAATTAAAAACCGAAAGCATGATACATACTTTAATTGCAATGTGGCATGATATAAAAAATATTTAACAATACAGAAAATAGAAAACAAAAGTCTAAGCTACTTATTCACATTTATAATATGGTTATACATAAAGCTATTTCTGGTAAAACGCCTTTATGTGTTTGAGTGGGTTATTTTAATCATGAAATATAAATAACCCATTATTTTATTACAACAATCCTATTTTATAAATGCTCCTTTACTGAATAAATAATATCACATTTAAAATATTTTCTATCCTTTACAAATAGCGTAACCTAACCAAGGAGCTTCAGTTGTAAACGTGCTAGTAAAACCATCATGGTTATGTACAACATATGGAAGCTGTACACCTTCAATCACCGAAGAATCCGATGTCCAATATCTAGAGGTAAAATCAGGCGGAGCATAATATTCTTGCCATTCTGAATCAGGGTAAGAAGATTTAGTTGTCCACCCCCATTCACCCAAAATAGAGCCACCTATTACACGAGTATAGCTATTAGACAATCCAGTTAATTCTGCCCCTTGACCTTCATATCGTGGCGAGTTTGTTAATTGGGCTCGACTCATCATATTTTGTAAACCTCCACAATGCTGTTGTACAGCATTAAACGATCCTCTAAAATTTTTCGGTACCCCCCAAATAGAAGTTGGGTTAAAACGGTAATCATGAATGACAGAATTATCTCTTTTTAAAGTTACCCTCACTGTAACAGTTCCTGAAGGTTTACTATTAAGTTTTACTACACCATTTTGATCAATTGCAACACCTCCTCCTGGGTTATTGATCACTTGATAATGGTAATCATCTTGTGCTCCTGTCATCACTAATTGAAATTTAGCACCAGGAAACCCTGTTGTTGGGAATGTGTTTGATGAAACTATTGGCTGTGCTTTAAAACCATAATTAGGTACGTAATCTTTAGTATAACCACCACCAACTAGAGGGTGGCGATTAGCATATTCAGGTCGATTAAAATAATATTCATCTGTTTTTAAATCAACTCCAATCCATTGGTATTCTGGATGAACTATAGTAGAATTCGGTTTTGCATAACAAATTTGCGATTTTGGTGCGATTTGATAAGTTTTAGCTAAGGTAATCTGCTCGCCTTTATCAGGAATTCCGTATGCTGAATGGGCACTAACATTGGTTTTTATGATGAGCTTTAATGGCATTGAAAAGCCACTACCACAACC
>NZ_JAGGHR010000069.1:0-1595 GCF_024104075.1 Gilliamella sp.
TCTTCGTTAGGCTACTTGCCTCCCGTTGAATTTAAAAAACACTTACCCCTTAATTTTTTTGTTTGAAAATGTGTTGCTATTCCAGGGTTATACTGGTAGCGGTTAGGTACTCTCCCCCCTCATTTCCAGCTTGAAATAATAATTAGCTAAAAAGTTACTTTTATCAATTAACTTCATTGATTTTTTCTATCCATTAGTTTATTTGTAATTCTTAATAGCTTCCCTATAACCATCTTGAGTAGAAAAATATTTCATATAAAAATCAAAATCCCATATTGGTGATTCAATATTATTAAAAATACTAATATCTAGAGGTTTATTTTTCATTTTTACTTCTAATTCCTTATTATAATTTATTTTTTTTATACCATCATACCCACCAACCTGATCATCACATCCTATCATTAATGGAAGGATTTTATCTTCCTCCAATTCTAAAAAAACTTTACCTCTAAAAATTGCACTTCCATATATATTTGAATCTAAGTGTTCAGTATCATAACCACCAAAGTCAATATAACGATCTTTAACATTAAATTTTAAGCCTGATGAATGATAATGATCTTGTTTTTTATGGATAATTCGAAGGTCGTAACAACATATATTTTCTATAGTTAGCAAAGCTTTCTGCGCTAATATGATTAAATCATCATCAATATTGATGATGCTTTCTGGGTTGATTGATAATATCTGAGCTCGCCATATTTTATCATACATATTTACAGATACATTTTCTAAATACATTTGACATGTTGATGTTCTTTTTTCAATTTCAGGTAAAGATGAGTAACTATTTATTCCACTTAAACCATCAAAATCAATACAATATTGATAACTATCGGTTATATCTATTTTATATTTCATCGTATCACCTATCATTTTTTAAAAATATATTCATCTATAGTTTTACTTTTAATTGGTTCTCCACTTGATTGAGCATAACCAGCACTAGAAATTTGTCGTTTATTCACTAATTGCAAACCTTTCTCTTTAGCTATGATTTCTAAATTTTTCATGTATTTGTTGGTCTGATTTCCACGAATTATTATTGTACCTCCGTTATTTAAAACTCGAAGCACTTCATCATTCAAAGGATAATATCCAAACGGGTTATCCATAATAATTTTATTTTGCGAACCTGTTGCAATATTTGACAAATCATTAGCATTGCCGGGATAAACACCTTCCGCCATTGGATAATCAGGATGAGATATATTGTAAGCTCCCTCAATGGGCTTATTTCCTGCACCAATATTTAGTGTTCCTCCTTGTTCTGGTTGATTTAAGTATCCTCCCGTCTCCTTTCCTGCAATCCCTTCAAACCCACTATTTTCAACCTTAATCAACCCTAATGGATCAACCCAATTTATCGGATCGCTACCGGCATATTGGTAACTATTTAAGCCACCCAGCATACCGAGCGGATCTTGGGTGATATATCTACCTGTAAATGGATCATAATAACGATTTAGGTTGTAGTGTAATCCCGTCTCCTCATCATAATATTGCCCTTGGAACCTTAACGGGTTATCCGGCAGGGCGTGGAAATCGTCTTGATGGTAGGTTTCGTTTATTATCTGCCCATAGGCATTATA